>CALHRJ010000138.1 GCA_938038395.1 uncultured Deinococcales bacterium
AACCGCCGTGGTTTGGTGTGGGGTAAGAAAGCACCAATCGGTAAAGAAGTTATGCGCTTTGCGAAGAAGTATCATGGCTACTTCTTTTCTTGGGCTGTTATTTATACTTTTTGGTATCACCCAATGGTTTCAACTTCTGGGCATTTGATTGGTACTTTCTATACTTTGCTATTGATGTTACAGAGTTCGCTGATGTTTACTAGAGCGCACACGAATAGGTATTGGACATTTGCGCTTGAGTTTATCGTACTGATTCACGGTAGCCTTGTTGCTTATATGCAAGCAGGTCTTGAAGGTTTCTGGCCAATGTTCTTCTTTGGATTCGGTGGCATTTTTGTCATTACCCAGATGCATGGTTTAGGGCTTGGTCGCAATGCTCGTTTGGGATTGCTTGCAGGTTACATTGCATTCGTACTCGGTATTTATAACTGGCGTGGTTGGGAGAATTTGAATGAGATTATTCGGATTCCTGTGATTGATTATGTTGCGGTTATTGCGCTGGCGCTGATTTTTTGGGTGGGGATTATGGTGGCTAAGTTGTTTAGGAAGCCGCAGAGCGTTTAAGGGCGGAATCCATCCCCAACCCCTTACCTTTAAAAAAGGAAGGGGCTAAAAGCGAAATTCAATCCTCTTTCATTTTCTAAATGGAAGGGGAATTTTTTTTTGTAGGGTGGTTGGTGTGTTAGGGTTGTTGGATGTCTTATTGGCGCATTGCTGCGCGACTTTATATTGCGGTTATTGCTGCCTTTATTGCTATGTATGTGCCTCAGGCTATTCTTCCTGAATTGGCACTTCGATTTGGTGTGGGGGAGGCTCGAGCTGGCCTAAGCATTACCTCACTTATCGTGAGCTTAGCCCTAGCCTCCTTATTTATAGGTCCAATCTCTGACCGACTCGGTCGCAAACCTGTCATCTTAACTGCAACATTCTTAGCTGGTTTACCACCGCTTTTGATTCTATTTGTAAATGAATGGTGGCAACTCCTAAGCATTCGTGCCTTACAAGGTGTAATGATTCCCGGTATTTTCAGTGTTGCCATTGCCTATATTGTCGAAGAATTTCCAGAAGAAAAAAAGCGTTTGGTTATAGGGGGCTATATTGCTGCTACCGTAGCGGGTGGTTTGCTTTCAAGAGTGTTGACAGGCGTCCTTAGCTATTACTTCTCTTGGCGCATTGCATTTGTCTTTAGTGGATTTGTACTACTCTTAAGTGCTTGTGCGCTTATCGCATTGCCTAAGTCAAAAGCTTTTAAAGCACCTCAAAGCTTACAAGCTTCATTTATAGGTATGTTTGCCCACCTCAAAAACCCCAAACTCTTAACAGGATTTCTGACAGGTTTTGCCTTATTCTTTTCTTTTATAGCAATCTTTAGCTACCTTCCCTTTTACTTATCTGCACCACCGTTTTCTTTTTCAGAGTTAGCTATAGGCTTTGTCTATATTGTCTATGCAGCAGGAATTATTTCATCACCCTTAGCTGGATATTTTGCCAAACGCTTTGGACTGGTGCCAATCATTTTATTGGGCTTAGCCATACTTATAATTGCTAATATCATGAGCAGTGTGCCACATACGATTTTTCTAATAGTCTCTTTATCTATACTTACTTTTGGAAATTTCATAGCTCAATCTGGCGCAACATCTTTTGTAGCTACTGAAGCAAATGATTTTAAAGCTGGTGCAACCGCTTTATATCTTTTTTGTTATTACATAGGTGGTGGTTTAGGTGCCTATATACCTGGCTTGTTCTGGGATAGCTATGGGTGGAATGCCGTATTGACATGTACACTGTCTGTTTTATTTGTAGCTGGTGTTGGAATGTGTATCTTATTTTTTCAAGGAAGAAAGTAAGCGCTGCATTAACAATGCTAAGTCGAGTGAGTGACAACTACTTTTAGCATTATCGTGCCGTAAGAAAGCATCACGGTTTTCCAGAATTGCTTTCTGAAACATTAGGAAGCTTAATTATAGGTATGTCACTACAAAGGCTTACACTAAACGTAGTTCGAATAGAAAAACCCTTTAGTCTCCTCCCTAGACAAGCCTGTGATTTCCCCCAATGCACAGGCTTGTTTTTTGCCTAAAAGAATGACACAACCTGTTTAAGATTCATCTCATACGGTAGACTTAAGCTATGAATGACCTTTTAAACATAATGCGTCAACTCCGTGCTCCTGACGGCTGTCCTTGGGACCAAAAGCAAACGCATGAATCATTGAGGCCTTATATGCTGGAAGAGGCCTATGAAGCTGTTGATGCAATTAGTAGTGACGATACTGAACACATTGTTGAAGAACTTGGCGATGTCTTGTTACAAATTGCTTTCCACACAGTGATTGCCGAAGAGACTGAACGCTTTAGCTATGACATGATTGAAAAATCTATTGTAGATAAGTTGATTCGTAGACATCCGCATATTTTCTCAGATGTTGATGTCGCTGATGCTGATGAAGTTGTTACAAACTGGAACGCAATTAAGGCAAAAGAAAAAGAAGGTCAACAAGAAGCTTCACTGGCTGAGCAGGTTCCAAGTGGTATGCCTTCGATGATGCGGGCTATGGAACTTGGCAAGAAGCTAGAGTGGGAAAAGCTTGATGAAGCTCAGCTAAGTCAAAACTTTGATGATGCACTTAAAGCTAAAGATGTTGGGCAGATGTTGTTAGCGGTAGTGGATTATGCTAGAAGTCAAAAAGTACAACCTGAAATCGCTTTGCGAGATAGTTTAGCAAAGCGTTTAGAAAGTGAACATGCTTAAAACGATTGAGACGATTAAAAATGCAGTTGGCAATAGTGTTTCTAAGCCATTAGAAATAGAGGGTTTTCGTGACGCCGCAGTGCTTGTACCTTTATTGAAAACAGAAAACGGTTTGGAATTATTATTTACTGTACGTTCCTCACAACTTTCAAGTCATGCTGGACAAATATCATTTCCTGGTGGACGTTTGGATGAGGGTGAAGACTTTGTACAAGCTGCTTTAAGAGAAAGCTCTGAAGAAGTGGGTATGGACAGCTCAACTGTTGAGGTTGTTGGTCAGTTAGACTTACACCCATCACCTGCACGTTATGTAGTTACACCAATTGTGGGCATAGTAGAAACACAAGAGTTTGTGCTTAACGAAGCTGAGGTTGAAGAGGTTTTTACTGTTGGATTAGA
>CALHRJ010000139.1 GCA_938038395.1 uncultured Deinococcales bacterium
CACAGAATGCGTAGCACCTTGCTGAAGCTTATAAAGTAAAGCCAATTCACCACTTTGGAGTAAAGGATGTTCTTGATTAAGTTCTTGCAGCTTTAAGGGGCGATTGGGTGTTTTTTCGCTGCGAACAGGTTGCGATGATTCTTGAAGTTGTCCTATGACCTTCGATTGCATGTTGATAGCATAGCGCAAGATATCTTTCCTGCTATAGGGTACGAGCAGAACATTCAAAAAAAGATTTATGGTATAAATAAGGTATGCGTCTACGACTTGATCCTTGGGCAGCCGAATACAACACTGCCTTCCATGCCGAAAGCCAGACTGACCCAACCAGTCTTGAAAATCGAATTGATAATGCCAATATTGAATTTGAAGAGTGGCAAATTGTCAGCCCTCAAGAAACTGAGGCTGTACTAGATACCAGCCATCCACTATCTGAAATGATTTTTATTGATGGAAGTCGCCGAATCGAAGCTCGAGGGCTTTTAGAAACCGATGAAGGGGAGAGTGCATTTGCTGCTTTAGGCACTTATGCAATTGGCGCTGTAAAGTGCTGTTCATTTCAGGGTAAAGCTGCTGAAATTATTGATATCGAAACTGAGCTAGGCATAAAATCAGTTAACCGAATTTGTGCAATTAGTGCAGATGGTATGTATGACGATTTTGAAATCAATCAAGTCAACAATTCACAACTTGGTAGCCTTAAATATGAGGTTAAAGTTGCGAAAACAACTGATTCTGAATCAGTGATGATCGAACTGCAAACTGTCATGCTCAAGCAAGAGGAAGCACTTGCCAAGGCTTTACAAGAGGCTTTCCCCGATGCACTTATCGTGCGAGATGGTCCAAGACGTGGGAGTGGTTTATCGCATAATGTTATTGGCTATGTCAAAACAGTCCATGAGCTACGCTTAAATCCTATGCAGTTAGATATAGTCAGGCAACTAAAAGAAGGTCAGCGCTCACCTATCTACACAGTTACGGGTGATGGTTCTCAAACCTACTTTGAATGGTTCCTACGCCTAAGGGACCCAACCCCTTGGCTCTACAGCCTTGCAGGTATGGTTCGAATTCAAGCATTAGCTGGACCTATGCCAGAAAACCGCATTGCGGAGGCAAGTAAATTAGCTGATTGGTTATGTTACAAATTGCCTAAATTTGCAACGAGACAACATCAAGACCCACGTGCACCACAACAACTTTTGCCAATTAGAGCACTAGAGGCTGATATGCGACGACAAATGGGGAATTCCCAAATTATCCGTAGACGCATCATGCAGCATTTATCTAAACCAGAAATATCATAAGAGTATATACTAGATAGCTATAAAATCTATGTAACAGATCTTCAGATGAGGCATTAAAGCGAAAACATAAGAGAACTTTGTAAGTAGTTTGTGCAACTTGACAAGAGTTCATTCATGAGCTTCTTCATAGACTTAGCGATATTTGTTCATCGTATTCACATTCACAAGTGAAATTCTTTATACTGTGAATATGCAGAAACAGATAAAGGCAATTTTTGTGACGCTAGTAGTGGTTTTTACTTTTCCAGTACTAGCGCAAGATGCCCTTCAAAATCAACGTATCGATGAACTCTTTAGACGCTATGATGGCTTAGCTTCTCAACAAGACCAGTTAAACCAAAAGGTTAACAGTTTGGAACAAACAGTTGAGAGTTTTGATAATAGTGTAGATCAACTTAGTAGAACTGTTGCAGCCCTTGCAGCAATTTTAAGTAACCAAAATCAACAAGTAAGTCAGCAAGGGCGGGCGTTAAGTACAGAAGCGCTATCTTCTTTTTCAAATACGAACCCTGCTACGAACACTGCTGCAAACGTAGCAAATGCGGTTACTACCTCATCTTTTGCTACAACCTCTTCAATTTTTCCTAATCCTGCTATTCCAAGTGCAGGCATAGATGGCAATGCGTTTGCAACACCTGGCGTACTTATTCAACCGCAGCCTGTGGCAGGTGCAGTAGTGTCGCCGCCGCCTTCAGTCGTAACTACTGTTACGCCAACACAAAATGGGCAATCAGGGGCAAGTGGGGCCAGTGATTTTGGAACGCCTGTAATGGTTTATGGTGCTAGACCTGTCAATGGTTCAGTAGCAACTACGAATTCAAATAGTGGAAATTTTCCTGCTGTTGTTCTTCAACCTGCGCCAGTTACGATGGTTTCCCCAACTAGTTCTCCAAGCGTTTCAGGGACCACATCTTTCCAGAGCGGTATTACACATGTTTATCAGGCTACACCAGCCTATGGCATTCAAAACATTAACGGCTCGAGCGCAACCCTACCCACAGGTAGTTTCAGTCCAAACGCTTTCCCCAACACACAAAGCCAACTACCAGCAGCAAGATATTTGCAGGTTGGCGCTTATACTGACTACACTTTAGCTGGTCGTCATGCATCACTACTTCGTGGTCTTAGCTATCCTGTTTCAGAACGTCAAGAAGGTATTTGGATCAAGCTTTTAATTGGCCCACTACCGATGGAACAAATCAACATGATTAAAGGTCGTTTGGATTCTCAAGGCATTAACAGCTTTGTAACCCAGTAGATAAATTTGCTGAAACTACATCAGGGGGAAATTACCTATAATCAATATTTTTTGTGTTGTTGATTCTTTTTGACAAAATAAAAGATTTGTATACTCACAGTATGTTATTTGAATATGATTTTGAGAGTGACATTCAAATGCACTCGTTAGGATTTAATAAAAAGGGTGAGTTATTTTACTCAGTTATCTTTTTACCCGAAGACTTGATTGCTAAGTTGCCACTCAAAAAATATCCACGCTTACGAGTTGAAGGTGGCATGGATAGTATCCCTTTTGAAGCGGCTCTCCAACCAGCAAAGGGGAAATGGTATCTCATAGTATCGAATGACTTCATGAAAAGACAAAATCTAAAACTTGGTGATTCCGTTAAAGTTCATTTTAATATTGCGGATCAGGAATATATTGATATTCCTAGTGAACTTCAAAATGCTTTGAATCAAGATTCGGATGCTAGTGAAATTTGGAATACGCTTACTACTGGTAAAAAAAGAGGATATGCAGTTCATGTTGCGGGTGCTAAGCAGTCCGAAACTAGAGTGAGAAGAGCAGAGAAAATGGTAACCTATATTTTAGAAGGTAAAAATGCTGGTGGAAGACTATTCTGATGCCACAGCTTCTAGAAGATACTCTGTAGCTATTGATGTTGGCTTGATTGTCCGAGATGAGGGCAAAAAAACTTATAGGCTAATATCAGTAAAACTACCGTAATAAATCCTATCATTGTAGTTGACGGAGTTAAATCACAATCAAATATGCTTTAATAATGAACTTACAGGATGATGAATTCCTCGACGCTTGCTTCGAATTAGGTATTTAGAATCAATGTGACTCTAAGTCACAAGATTTCCCATCGATACCTCGTCAGCTTGCTGTGATTCTGTTCATTTACTTTTACTCAAACGGTCTGCAACTTCTAAAGTCGCAATACCTTCATCTTCAAACCCTAGTTGCGTAAGCAATAATCCTGTTGAAACCCTTTCTATAAACCCCCATTGCCAAATAGCTTCGGCATTTGTATTTGTTAACCCTGCTAAAAACTCACACCGTTCTTTTGCCAAAACTACCGTATCTCCTGCTAAAAGCTCCACATTTCC
>CALHRJ010000140.1 GCA_938038395.1 uncultured Deinococcales bacterium
GGGTTTAGAAACCATCATAGGTGAACGTGGTGTAAAGCTATCAGGCGGTCAAAAACAGCGACTTGCTATTGCAAGAATGTTTTTAAAGAACCCACCTATTTTAATTTTAGATGAAGCAACCTCTGCGCTCGATACTGCCACTGAGTTAGCGATTCAAGAAGCATTAACTGAACTCTCTAAAGGCCGAACAACATTAGTAATAGCTCACCGACTCGCAACCATTAAAAATGCTGACCGTATTGTTGTAGTTACTGAAGAAGGCATCAGTGAGCAAGGTAAGCATAATGATTTGCTTGCGAGTGGTGGAATCTATAGCCAGCTACACCAAGCACAGTTTGGTTCTTAAGCATCAAGAATACTCAACACAAAAATAACGAAGCCCCTCGGTTAAATGAGGGGCTTCGTTTCTCCTTTTCTACTTTTACCAATAAATCAGTATTTAGAATTATGAACTTAATGCACCTTGTATCGCGTCAGTGTTTGCAGTTTGTCCCTGTGCTTCTTTTTGACTAACAACGTGCTTAACAGGTAATACTATCCAAAGTAGTAAATACACCAGTGGTCCTACTCCGAAGGTCAGGAAGCCCATTGCTGCGATTAAGCGAACGATAATTGGGTCAATGTTGTAGTGATCTGCAATACCACTACATACACCTGCAATGATTTTGTTATCTGTATTTCTATAAATACTTAAATTTGAAAGCTTTGACTTCTTAACTTCTTTGGTTACTGCGCTTGTGTTAACTTCTGTGTTTGTTGCTGTAGTATTTTCCATACACTTAGAATAGCCCTTTGTCAGAAGAACGACATCATTCTTTCGGGTGACATACTTTAGTAGGAGATGCCTAGTCTTCAATGGTGCGTTCTTCTTAATCACTTGAAAATGTAGTATTATCTGAAATCAAAATTACGTTTTAAAGCTTCATAACCTAAAATTCAGAGCAACGCTTAAACTTACCAAATATTGAGTAGTGCAATCGAATCCAAAGCACCTACAAATAATTAGGACCCTCAAATGACTGAGGGTCCTAATTTCTCCTTTTATTTTTATGACTTACAAATCGATATCTAGAATTATGAACTTAGTGCACCTTGCATGCTATCAGTGCTAGTAGCCTGTCCCTGTGATTTTCTTTGAGCAACCATCTGCTTCGACGGTAAAACAATCCAAAGCAGGATATAAACTAGGGGTCCTACACCGAAGGTAAGGAAACCCATACCTGCAATTAAGCGGACGATAACTGGATCAATGTCGTAGTAATTTGCGATTCCGCTACATACACCTGCGATGATTTTGTCATCTGTATTTCTACGAATAAGTGCTTTTGGACGGCTTGAGGTCTTAACTTCTGGGCTTACTGCGTTCGGGTTTACTGTGTTCGGGCTTGTGGCTGTTCTTACTTCTGTGTTCATTTCTGTGTTTGTTGCTGTAGTGTTTTCCATGCACTTAGAATAGCCTTTTGTCAGAAAAGTGACATCATTCTTTCGAATGACATACTTTAGTAGGAGATACAAACTCAGTAATCTAAAACTTCAAATAAACATTGATTGTGTGCTAATACGGTTTGAGTAACATCATATAGATAATGAATCTAATGTAATAGCTCAATAAACTCTTTTGACTTAGCCAAATGCAACTAGCATAGCTCCAAAATGTTAGACTATCCGCAACAGGTACTACACACAATCTAGCGCTAGCTAATACTAACTATACTTAGCCTCAATGACTTCGTAACTTGGCTAAGTCACTGGTCTTTTTAAAAACATATCTACAGTGTGTCTATGTACTTATTCTCCTAGTGGTGCTTTCAAAAACCACATCACTATACTGTCTTTTACGAATCAGGCAAATCATCAAGGAGTAGTCATGTCAGATGCATTGTTTACACCCTATCAACTAAAACACCTCACCCTAAAAAATAGAATTTTCTCATCCGCTCACGAACCTGCCTATGCAGAAGAAGGCATGCCGAAAGAACGCTACCGCCTTTATCACGAAGAAAAAGCCAAAGGTGGCGTTGCCCTTACCATGACTGCAGGTTCAGCAATCGTTTCTAAAGATAGTCCACCTGCCTTTGGCAACCTTCATGCCTATGACGATGCCATCGTTCCTTGGATAAAAGAACTTACCGATGGTGTGCATGAACATGGTGCAGCTTGCATGATTCAACTGACCCACTTGGGACGACGTTCTCACTGGGCAAAGGGGGATTGGCTTCCGATGCTTGCACCTTCACCTATTCGGGAAGCGGCACACCGTGGTCATCCGAAAGAGGCTGAAGATTGGGATGTTGAGCGCATTGTTCAAGACTTTGCAGATGCTGCTGAACGCATGAAAGCGGGGGGCATGGATGGGATTGAAATCGAATCCTACGGACACCTTTTTGATCAGTGGTGGTCAACCATAACCAATACAAGGCAAGATGACTTTGGTGGTTCGCTTGAAAATCGCATGACTGTACCTATGATGATTTTAGAAGCCATTCGCAAACGTGTTGGCCCTGACTTTATTGTTGGTATACGTATGGCAATTGATGAATTATC
>CALHRJ010000141.1 GCA_938038395.1 uncultured Deinococcales bacterium
TAGATTTTATTATCGATTGTTTCTAATTATGGAGTTACTTAGTTTAGGGTAGACTCATCGCAACTTAATGTAGTTTGATGCTTTTTTGAAGATCTAATCCAAGCATTCTAAGCTAAGAAATGCTGGAAGATTACATGAACCTGCTTTCAGAAGCGTTTTCTAACGTGTATTGTCAAACGAAAACTGGTTTTCTTAAGTAAAGAAAACCAGTCCATTGAGTTTTTAGTTAAGGTAGTAAACCTAAGACTCAATTAGCTTTAGTTTAGGTAATGGGTTGATGTGCAAATTTAGCGAGCAACTCGGCGAAAGTTATACAAGCCATTTTTTTCGCCTTCAATATCAATCGCTTGCCACAAACCACTAAAACCATTTTGACCTATGTTGCCAGTAAGGGTTAATGAAGCTGCAGTCGTTGAGCTACTTGAAAAGCAACTTAGTTGAGTTGTCACTAGCGGGTTGCAAATAAGCTGAATGGCGCTTCTGTTATTCACTGAGTCTGACAACACACCAAAGAGACTACCATTGCTAGCTTGGTTAATCGCTAAGGTTGCAGTAGATTGCTCAGTTCTTGGGTAGGTCATTTCCCAGTTACCTGTATATTGACCCACAGCAAAACTAGAGTTATCGCCATTGATAGCAGCGATTTGTGGAATACATGCGCTTAATGTGACTAGACCAACTAAGATTAAAACAAGGTTTCTGACGGCTTTGAGCATTTGATTTTTAAACATAATAGTTTCCTCCATAAGAACTTATTACATAACATAATAGCTATTATACGCTGGATTTAGTGTTATGTGCGTAATATATAGCTATTTGTTAATATATTGAACCTATAAACCCTTACATGTTCACTTGTTAAAGCACTAGCAATACTAATGATTTTAGAGGGTAATTATGAATGTTTACTACAAATTGCTTGATTTGTGGTTTATTAAATGCTACTTACACCGATTTTAGAGGCATTTAGAGGGAGAATCCGCCACTTTCATCATCACGTATTACCAAACCATGGCGTAACACAAGGGTACGGCGACGCATTTGATCAACAAGATCACGAGCGTGTGTAGCAACTAAGATGGTTGTGCCACGTAGGTTGATGTCGTTAAGTAGTTCAAGGATTTCCCAGCTTGTATCCGGATCAAGATTACCTGTCGGCTCATCGCAAAGTAGTAGAGGTGGGTCAGTTACTAGCGCTCTTGCAATTGCCACACGTTGCTGTTCACCCAAAGATAGTTCCATTGGGAAAGCTTTGCGTTTGTGAGCTAAGCCAACTTGACGTAGCATAGCTAAAGAACGTTGTTCTAAATCTTCTGACTCGCCAATTGCACGAAGTGCAAAGGTTACATTATCTAAAGCACTTAAGTTTTTGAGTAAGCGATGATCTTGAAAAACCATGCCAATTTTGCGTCTCAGGTAAGGAATACGGCTCTGACGAATCTGGCTTATATCATGCCCTGCTACAAGTACTTTTCCAGAGGTTGGCAAAATACGTCTCAGAATAAGGCCAAGAACTGTTGATTTCCCTGCACCTGAATGACCTGTTATGTATATAAATTCACCTTCATTGACCTGAAAGCTTAGGTCTTTGATGGCGTGAGTGTGGGCACGTGCGTAGGTTTTGGTTACGTTTCTAAGTTCGATCATGTTGCTTGAAATAGTTTCTCAATTTGATTTTGTTGCATGTTTGAAAAATCAGACATATGAGTATATCGTATTTTCCTATTGTTATAAGGACACATTGTGCATGTCGGATTAATGACCTATTTTAGGTCTAGAATATTTAAGATTTAAATAGCTTGGCTAATATAATTTTATGGTTTCGATGAGTAAATCTATAGCTTTATCTCTATCTATTGATTGAGCAACAGTCAAGTTGCTTGGTTGAGCATCAATTGTGCGTCTTTCATCTATTACGGTCATGCCGCGGGTGTGGGTACCAGTGAGTTCGACGGTTACATGGCGGGGCTCGAGCACGAATAACTCAGGATGCGTAATTGCCATAACAGCGCAGGGATCATGTAAAGGTCCAGCATGAATGCCAAATTTTTCTTCGTACATATCACAAAAGAATTGCATAAGATCAGCTGTAAATGTGGCGGCTATATTGCCAATATCACGAATAGCTGCAATGGTTTGTGTATCCACCATATATTGGTGAGTCAGATCTAAACCACACATGATGATATTGGCCCCACTACTAAACACAATATCTGCAGCTTCAGGATCGGCATAAATATTAAACTCAGCCATTGGTGTCACATTACCAAAGGTTCCTCCGCCCATAAGCGAAATGCCTTTGATTTTTTGGATGATGTCAGGCGCAGTTCTGAATGCTAAAGCAATATTGGTGAGTGGACCAACAGGCACTAACCAAACATCCTCTTCTTCACGCACAGTTTTAATGATGTGAGCGACAGCATCTTCACTAGTCAATGGATAATGAAGGTCAGGTAAAACAGGTCCACCTAGTCCAGATTCACCATGAATAAATTCGGCATGGAGTGCTTCAGCCGTAATCGGTCTACTTGCACCTGCATGAACAGGTAGATCAAGTTCTAAAAGTTGCGTAACCAAACGGGCGTTGTGCTGTGTTAATTTTAGCGGTACGTTGCCACTTACAGCCGTAATAGCTAAAACTTCGCAGTGTTGTGCAGCAAAAAGAATCGCAACCGCATCATCATGACCAGGATCACAATCTAGGATGATTCGAGGTTTCGGTGTTTTTATCAAAGTGTTTGATGATGTAGGGCTGACCCTAGAGGTACTCAAGGTTATTGCTCAACAGCATGAACAATGATTCTGAAATCATTTTGGTTCGTTTGTCTATTAAGAACAGGGTATGGACGGATTTCGTGCAATTGAATATTTAATCCTTGAAATAGAAAAGAATTAGGTTGACTGCTGGTATTGAGTGTTCTTACTTGTGCTTGATTGTTATAAATCAATTGTAAATCCACACTTGCCTCGCCAGCTTGAATACAACTTGCACCGCTTGGACAACGACTATCACGAACTGCCAAAAAGCTTAAGGCAACACCATTGCTAAAGTTTGCACTAAAGCCGGGTGCCAGCACGATGGTCGCAGGGAGTATGATTGGGTCAGTGTAAGGAATATAAGGATTATTTAAATCGGTGTTTGGATCGTTTGTTGAATACTGCTCAGAGCCTGTGCCAAATAGATTGAAGGGTGTACACGCACTTAGCAAAAAACTAATACCTATGAGTAGTGCGATATTTTTTAAGTGCGAGCGTCTTAAATCTGTCACTTTTGAGTTCCTAAACTTTAGTTGCATAGTAGATTCCTCATTTCTTACCTTATAGTTAACGCTAAGTTGATGAGATTTGCTATAAATTCTTTACACCTGTAGCTTTGTTGAACGAGTGTTTTAGGTTCAGATGGAGATGCCAGTTAGTAGTGAAATGTCAATTGCTTTAATGTTTTCACGTTTTTTGAATTCTTTATCTGTTTATACTACCAAATTATAATCGCAAATGTACAAGATATGGTCTTTTGACGATACTTTTTGCTTTTTCGGCTACTAACACTAAAACAAGGATGATAAGAATCTCAGTGTTTAAAGTCAGATGATTAGGTTTACCTTGAAGCCTACATCTGGTCAATACAATAGGGATAGGTTTAGATGCAGTTTTATTGCAACAGCTTTGTGAGCACATTTTTATTACCATATTGTTTATTTACTTAGTCTGTTTATAAGCGCATAATGTGAAAGCTTGTAAGATTCGCCTGGTAATCTTGATTTTAAAGATTAAATTTTAACAGAGTCTTACTATGGAGGCAATTATGAAACTCGAAGCGAGTAAGCGTGGGCCAGGAAAACCTAATGCGCTTCGTAACCAAGGCATTTTACCTGCCGTTGTTTACAATAAAGAAATGAATCAATCAGTCAGTGTGAACTTGCGTGAATTCGATAAAGTTTTCCGTAAGCAAGGCCAGTCAGGTCTTATTGAACTAGATATTGAGGGCACTGAAGTTGAAGTTCTAGTTAAACAAGTCCAAATGAATAAGCGTAAGCGCTTACCTCAACACGTTGACTTTTATGCAATTACACGTGGTCAAACTGTACAAGTTGCAGTTTCAATTGATTATGTTGGTACTGCTGCTGGGGTTAAAGAAGGCGGACAGTTGGATATGAAACGTCGTGAAGTTGTTATTGACGTTCTACCACGCCTAATTCCAGAAAGCTTCGAACTAGATATTACTGAAATGGTTGTAGGCGATGTTCTGCACATGTCTGCAATTGAAGCATTATTGCCTGAAGGTGCAAGCCTGATGGATAACCCAGAATTGACACTTCTAACGATTGTTGCGCCTCGTCTTGCTAAGACTGCTGAAGAAGAAGCAGCCGAAGCAGCAGCAGCTGAAGCTGGACCAGAAGTTATTGGTGAATCAGATGTTGACGGTGAAGAAGGTTCTGAAGAGTCTTAAAGAAATTTTCGTTAGTGATTATGTAGTGATTGTTAGCTTACAATGACTATGAGTTTATGGAGAGCTTAGGCTCTCCATAACTTTTTCAGACATAATGTATGAATGTGGGCAGCCGTGATAGGTAACTATGTTTGAATATATTCAAAAGCTTTTTGGTAGTAAAAAAACTTCTACAACTAAAAAACAAATATCTACAACTTTAAATTTGTCAGATAGTCCGATTCAGCTTATTGTTGGTTTGGGTAATCCTGGCTCTAGGTATCATCAAACTCGGCATAATGCTGGCTTTATGGTCTTAGATGCTTTTGCTAAGCAGCATAATTTACGCTATGGCAAAGGCTTTAAGTCTGATGAAACTATATTAAAAGACATCTACTTGATTAAGCCCCAAACCTATATGAATCTTTCAGGTCAAGCTGTTAAAGAGTATGCAAAGGTGTTTAATTTGCAAGCAAACAACATTTTGGTTGTACATGATGACTTAGACCTGCCACTTGGTCGCATCCGATTAAAAACAGGTGGAAGTGCAGCAGGGCAAAAAGGTGTTAAAGATACTGAACAGTATATGGGTAGTGGCTTTCACCGTTTAAAGATTGGTATTGGTAGACCAAATGATGACACAGCAATTCCAGATTGGGTTTTAGGCAAGCTTAACAATGGTGAAAAACAGCTTATGGATGAAGTCATTGCTGTTTCAATTGAAGCGATTGAGACACTGTTGCAAGAGGATATTCAGAAAGCTATGTCGCTTTATAACGGTACTGACTTGCGTAGTTGACTTTAGTCTAAAGCGTTAGAAGCTAAATAAGTAATTCAAACACAAACAATGCTTTGTCCTACAATAATATATTTCAATTTCTTGATGTGATAGACTGAAAGTCTAAAAATCTGTTTTTGGAGGATATATTTATGGCTCGAGCCTTACTTGTTAGTATTTGTAGCTTACTTGCCTTGTTCTGCCTTGTAAGTGTTTCACAAGCGCAGGAACCTGTTTCTGGTGGCGAAATGACGGTGGCAATTGTTGCTGACCCACCTGGCTGGGATCCAACTGTGTCAACCTCACAAGAAATTCCACGAGTGGTTTACCACAACGTTTACGAAGGTTTAGTGCGTTTTGACCGTGACGGTAATATCGTACCTGCACTAGCAGAACGCTGGAATGTTTCCGATGATGGTCTGAACTGGTTTTTCTTTCTACGTGATGGCGTAATGTTTCATGATGGTAGTGAATTTAGTGGTGATGATGTCGTAGCTAAATTTGAGCGTGCTATGGACCCGGATTCTGGTCATGTTAATTCTAAGTATTATGCTGCTATTGATGAGGTTATTGCAGCAGGACGTACAGTTCAGTTTAAACTCAAGCAAGCAAATGCGAGTTTGCTTTATAATCTAGCTCGTCCAGATTCTATAATTTATCCAGAGGAACTCCAAGAATCTCAGCGCTCAACCCCAATTGGTACGGGTCCATTCAAATTTGTTGACTATGTTGAAGGTAGCGAAGTTCGCCTTGAGAAGAACGAAGACTACTACGTAGAAGGTTTACCTTATTTAGATGCTGTAACCTACAAAATTATTCCAGATACCAATACACAAATTGCTGCACTTCGTGCTGGCGATATTGACATGATTGGCGTGGCACTTAGTCCAGAGAATGCGTTGCAAGTTCAAGAAGCAGACAATCTAAAACTGAGTCAGGGTACAGCAACTACAGAAATTACAATGGCGCTTAACAATACCCGTGGCCCATTAGCCAATCCACTAGTTCGTCAAGCAATAACCCATGCAATTGATAAAAATGCAATTGTAGAAGGTGCTATGCGTGGTTTCGGTACTGTAATTGGTACGCACATGAGTCCGTCTGAGCCTTACTATGTAGATTTATCAGATACCTATCCTTACAATCCAGAACGTGCAAAAGAACTGCTTGCTGAAGCTGGCTATGCTGATGGTTTCAAACTGGCTTTTGAATTACCAGAACCCTACAATATCGAAAGACGTACAGGTCAAGTTATTGCCCAAATGCTTTCTGAAGTTGGCATCGAAGCAGATGTTAGCGTGGTTGAGTGGGGTACTTGGGTACAGCGTATCTTCCTTGGTAAAGACTACGACATGACGATTATTGGTCACTCTGAGCCAAGAGATATTGGTGTTTATGGAAACCCAGATTACTACTACCAGTACGATAACCCAGTGATTGCTGAGCTTTTAGACCTAGCAGAAGTTGCTAAGAGTGAAGCAACCCAAAACGCGCTTTATCAAATGATTGCACAAATTATTGCTAAAGATGCTGTAAATGTTTGGGTATTTAGCCCACCGTACTTAGTAGGTGCAAATAATTCAGTTGAAGGTTATTGGACAAGTCAACCAACACCAAGTATCAATATGGTTGAGGTTTATAAGTCAGAGTAATTTAAACTGTAATTTAGAAAATTTTTTAATGGCATACCCTTGGGTATGCCATTTTTCTTTAAGTAGGGTGCGTTCTACGCACCGCCTTTTGTGCCTCAAAATTCTAACTGTTTTTATGGAAATAAAGACAAAACCTTTTACCTTTTTTTTGACCGAATCAATGAAACTTGATTTCCACTTGGTGGGCATAGCCACACCCTACGAGATTACTCAATTTAAAAATTGCATGTCATTCTGAACAATGTGAAGAATCTCGAAGGAGGTATCATACAAAACAGTATTTTATAAGTAATTCGTCGAGACCTTTCACTATGTTCAGGGTGACATTTCAGTAATTAAAGAACCTAGTAATTAATCTGAAAGCTAGCTGTCAGGAATAAGGCGCTTACCCATACTTACCGCTTCATCAATGGTGTAGCCAATACTTTCGTAGAAGGCAATAACTTTTTTATTGCTGCTACGAATTTGCAGATTTATTTTAGGACAGCCTCTAGCAATAAGCTTTTCTTCAAGGTCAGACATTATTTGTAATGCGTAGCCTTTGCCTTGAAATTCAGGATGCAC
>CALHRJ010000142.1 GCA_938038395.1 uncultured Deinococcales bacterium
CATTGAACGCTGTCAAAAATAATTTTACTTTCAACTACGCATACAAACAGAATTAGGGCTAATAATATCATTAAAATCCTAAAGTCGAAAAGGATAGCAATTAAGATTTACTTTTGAGATAGTGATTAATGACAACAAAAATGCCTCTATTTACTAAATAGAGGCACGATTTATCAGATGATTTTTTGTGAATTACTGCTATTGTTTCTCAGCAATGCCAAGTAAGCTAGATGTTGCACTATCATAGAAAACAACGGTATCTACTGCAGTTTTAGGGATACGAAGGAGTATCCAAGAACTTACAAAACCTTGAGATAAAGTATTATTGTGCAGGTTACCTAAATCAACATAAACATGTGCTGCTTCGGATTTGAGTAAAACATTACTAACTTGAAGCTGTGAACCACCTGCTGGCTGAATGCCCAAAAAGACACCTACAACACTCTCTCTTGCAAAATCGATGCTAGGTAATGCAGGAACTACAGAAACATTGCCATATGCTCTGGCCCAAACTTTGAACAGGGTAGATGGGTCATGAACAATGACAAAACCCATGCGCTCCATATTAGCGCTTTCACCACGACCTATAACTTGCCACGGAACGCCATGTGGACCATTTAAGCCAACAGTATCATCGCTTGCTTTTGTTGGATTGATTGGGTCTAGGTCTATAGGAGTTTGGGTATAGATTGTGTTGGTTAAATTTGGATTGACTGCTGCAGAATTGCTAAAAGCTGACGTTGGACTTCCATCTGTGGTTGTCGTTGCAGTTGTAATATAACCAGAGTGAGTCGGTATAGTTACACCAAATCCTGTTCCAGAAGTGTTGGTTTGAGTCACTGTAGTTATATAGGGTTGTAGTGCATTATCGATAGTATTTGGATTAAACGGTCCGGCACCAGAAACTATAATTATATTACTACCATTTGAAGAACCTCCATTTGGCAGTACATAAGCAGGATCATAAGGCTGAGGATTCGGTTGCTGATTTGCTACTGGATAAGGCACTTGGTATTGTGTTTGGTTTGTTGTTGCTGGTGGTGTTGCATAAGCAGCATAAGGATCAACCAAACTGTTTTGTAGTGACTCAGGCATAACAAGTGCTTGAGGTTTGTGCTGACTATCAGCCACACTATAGATATTGTTATTAGCTAAGGGTTTGAGTTGCAGTGAACCTGCAGTTTCTGCGTCTCTTTGCATAATGACATTGGCTGCAAATTCTTCGTGTCCTCGTAGTTTAAGGCTCGCTTTATAATTGCCTTCAGGTATTGATGCCTGAACAGGTGTGTTACCTATAAACTCGCCATTAATATAGACTTCGGCACCAAGGGGGCTCGAGCTCAACTTGAGGAGACCATTTCCAGTTGGTACGTTTTGAGTTGCAGTTGCACCAGTGATTTGTCTGAGTACAGAACTGTTCTGAATAATTGTTGTCAGCTTTTTAGCTACATTATAACGTGCTTCAAGTGGAAGACTTTCATCATAGCCACCCCAGTGTATACCTACAGGTTCACCACTGTCACTAAAGACTATCGCGCCTGAGCTCCCTGCTTGAGTATCGCACTTATGAAAGATTTCTGAACTACTAATCAAGTCCCAAGATGGGTGCATGTAGCAGCGTTCACGGGTCATTGCTTTTGGTTTACCACCTGGGTGGTGGATAATAAATAAATTCTCTAGTGGTTTTGGATCACGCACTGCTGATAAATCAATAGTGCCGTATTGATTACCTGGCACTTCAGCAAGTTCTAAAATACTGTAGTCGAGTGTTGGGTTGCTTTCAAGTGGGCGCATGTTTACTTTAAATTCCTGACCCTCTTCACCTTCGGAGAGGTAACCAAGGCGTAACGTTGCACGTTCAACCCGAATATTTTTGTCAATACCCGGAATACAATGGTAGTTAGTAATGATATGCCGATCACTAATCAGTGAGGCTGTACAGAAACTTGTTCCTTCTGCACCATCTACACGTCTTAAGAATAGATTCAGGCGACCAATAGGCGCAGAAAGACTTGCATCATGCTGACTTGCATTGATCAGTTCACGAATAGACTCAAATACAGAGAAAACATCAAAGACATTTTCAGGATTGTAAGCTTCTGGTGTATAGGTCAGATTGGCATTACCATACTCGCTGGCTGGCAGATAAAGCACTTGCGCCTTGCCAAACTGAAGGAACTGGCTAAGTACAATAATCACAGCGCCACATAGTAAAAGTACATGTAACAGTGCACGGAAATTCGGCACTAAAATATACGGGGCACGTTGAAAAGTCATATGTTAGTTGTACAAGTTGTCCGTGAGGATTTCGTGTACTAAACATACATGAATCAGTACCATATTTAGAAAAGCTTGAGAGAATGTTAAATATTACCTAAATAATCGCAGTTCATGAGATGTTCGTGACCTGTTTAAAGCCATAAATCTTTTTCTAAGATAGATGAAGAGTAACAGTCTATTGATAAGCTATTCAAGTGAATAAACGAGGATAATTCAGTGATTAATGAAGTTAGGCTTTTAGGGTCTAAGGCTTGTGGAGTAGCGTCAGTTAAAAGGATTGTATGCGGAGTTATGCTATATTGTGGTTGTTCAAGCTACAGTTTTAGATTGTTAAATGTCAATTGCAAAGCTTTGCTATCTTTAAGCCTAAATATTAATATTTTGTTCTAAAACTGCTTTTTAGAGATGTTTTCCGAAAAGAGTCTTAGGTTTGTGCATGAAGTTTAGCTTAATGAGCAATTTTTTCTAGGTTCTGGAGCTATTCCAACGTTAAACATCTGATTTCTTGAAACTATGTAGTAGTTGCTAAGTACAAGACTAAATACTGAGTCAAAAATATTGGTGTTTAAAGATAAAGACGTTGACTGTATTGCTAGATAACGTAGACTCGGATTGAAGTTGATATGTTTTCAATGTTGAAGTGATATGGCTTGTCGCTACTGATAGGATTTTGAAACCTCAAATTGGTTAAAAACGCTTCCACGTAGCAGCCTGGTGATGGTTTGAGGTAGTGTCACTTAAGTAATTACACGATTGTTTACTGTATTTTCGTGAACTTGATTTATGTCTAAAACTTGATACACTTAACCTATGACAAGTCCAGATGATTTTAAAGAAGCCTTAGGTCGTTTTCCAAGTGGTGTAACAGTCATTACTGCACAAAAAGATGGTGAAACCCACGGCATGACAGCGAGTGCATTTATGTCAGTTTCACTTGACCCACCATTAGTTCTTGAATCTGTTGGTAAAAAAGCACGTATGCACAGCATCTTAATGGAAGCCGAGCGCTATGGTGTAAGCATTCTGAATACTGCTCAAGCGGAAGCAAGTAATCACTTTGCTGGCTTTGGCAAAGAAGACTACAAGCCACGGTTTGAGGATTTAAATAACTTTCCTGTTCTTGATGGTGCAGTAGCACAGCTTGTTTGCAAGATTGTCGATAAGCATGAGGCTGGAGACCATACGCTATTTATTGCACAGGTTGAAGCTGTGAACTATAACGATGATGCACCAATCTTGTACTACAGACGCAAGTATGGTCAATTTGACGCACAATCATAATTAACAGCTAAATATAGTAGTAGAGGGGTGTGTCCTATCCAAGGCTGAAAATTTTTTCAGCAGTAATAAAAGTTTTTGCTTTTCGAAAACTTTCAAGGTACGTCCCTGCTAATTGAAATAACCTAATGTTTAGCTTCTTAGATATTCCTTCAATCTATAGTGCGACGCACCCGTGGTAAAGAGTTGTAGTACATCATTCAATCTGTAGCATTTATTTTGATAGACGTAGCTAGCAATAGATGTTTTGCTAGCGTTAGCTTTAAGTAGCGTTATTTTCTAAGATAAAGAACAGATGAATCGTTAGTGCTTTTAGCGGAAACGTAATAGTAACGGGTATTCCCTATACTATTTTTTAGATATTGCGAGGAAGGGGAAACTTGTGATATCCGGACAAGTGGGTCTTTGATTAGGGATCTTAAAGTTTTAAAAGCCTCTGAAGAACTCAGAGGCTACCTTTTTTATAATACTCAACAGTTAGTTGATTTCAAAATAGAACCACCATTTCACTTAAATGAAATGGTGGTTTTTTATGTAGACTGTATTTTTTATCTTAATGGTTATATAGTGTTGGGCTTATGCTGTGGTTGGTGTCATTTCAGGTTGTGGTTTAGGCGCTTTTTGACGACTCATAACCAGTCCAACGATTAGGACTACAACAGCTATACCAATCAGTGAATAACCTAAAATCGGACGAACAACAACCCAAGCAATTGCAATGGTAATGAATGTAAAAAAGAAAGCAATAATACCTGAGATGAATCTGGTCCCCATGCCTAATAGGTTTCCTAAAAAGGGTAAAATGCTAGCCAGTACAACAAGTGGACCAAAGATAGCAGCTAAGCCACCAGACATCATGAAGTAACCCAATACACGCAATCCCCAAGTCATAGCAGTGTTTGCTTGTTTGGCAGCGCTAAACATTTCTTCAGCTGTTTTTGGACCCATCGTTAAGAGGTTAATTATAGAACCGTGTTTTGAGTCGTATGCAGTAAAGCTGTTACCCTCTTGTTGAGCAACAATGCTAACCGTGTTCTCTGGTACGATTTCAAACTTTATACGGGTATCACCAATTCTTGGTGCAGCCGTAGCAACGTATTTATCTAGATATAGCCAGTCTTCAGAAACTTGTACAGCGGTGTTTGTAATTTGTTCTATGGCTTCTGCAGTTGCCGCATCTATAGGTAGCGCTTCACTGCCACTGATACGACTTGTTTGGCTTTCAGATAAGGTATATGCGCCAAGATTTACAGTGCTAGCAGTCCAATTTTCGCTGGTAAATGCCATGGTAGTTGGATTTTGGTGACCTGTCGGTACTTTAAAATCAGTTGAGCTAATAAGACTTGGTGACCAGACTTGTTCGTAGTCGTAGGTTGTTACAGTTTCCTGAGAACCTCCAGTTTTTGTTTTTGTTTCTGACTTACTCGTTTGCTTCCATTGGTACATTTCTACAACACGGTTGAGTTTGATTGCATTGGCAGAAATTCCGAAAGCTGTGTCTTCGAGAACATCTTCTGTTGTTGCTTGACCTGTCATGTGGACGAGTTTTGCTTGCATGGATGAGTCAATGGTATCTGGTGAAATAGTTTGAACTATACCAGCGCCTTCGTTAAGGGTTCTTGCACGTTGAACCGCTCTTGATTCATTCCAGAACAGTAAGGGAAATGCGAGTAAAAATATTAGGATTCCGAATAAGATGCCACGAATAGAGCTACCTAAACGGGAAAACAGTGAGGTTGATGTTACTTCTGTATAGTCAGACATTATTTTCTCCTTTATTTAGTTTGTTCGTTTAGAAAATAGCTTGAATTTCTTTGCTTACGCCAGCACCTGCAGGGGTTACTTTTACAATTCTGTAAGCATCTGTTGAGCCATAGATGATGCCTTCGTCTGTGACTACGAAATTGCGGAAATATTCAGATGCACCTGGGATATCATCAAGGTCGAAACTTAGCGTACTGTCATTTTTATAGTCAATGACGGTTGCTGAGCCACTACCACCTACGACGAGTACGTTTTGATCTGTGGATAAGCCTTCACCATAAGCTGAGCTCGAGCCGTCCCATTCCCACATCTCAACTGTTTCATCAATACTGTAGCGGGCATTTTCATTGTTAGAGCTAATGACCAGTGCATCATCACCTTGAAAGAAAACAAGATCTTTATCGTAAGGTGTGTAGTAGCTTACGTAATCTGCTAGAACTTCAAAGTCAGGCAAGCTATAAAGAATATAGCGAGCTTCTTCACCGTCGTTCTGTTCTGAAAAGATATCTTTTGCAAAGCCTTCATAACTATCTGGAATGTTACTCCAAGAAATGTCTTCTTCGGTTTCGCTATCTACATCATCAAAAAATACAGCAAGTTTTGTGCCGTCTGGGCTTATGCCAATGGTTGCAATATCGTCATCTTCGCCAAAGCTAAGGCTTTTGAGTTCAGTACCTTCCATGTCAAAAAGGGCGATAGTGTCACCTTTATAGTTTATGTCTACAGCAGCCATGAGATTTGCAGCTGGTGCGATGGTCATGGCACCGTAGTCTGCAATTGTTGAGGTGATTTCGAGTGTTTTTGCATTGAGGATATGTAGGTCTGGTTCGCTGTCTTGAACGAAAAGTTTTGTACCGTCGGGGGAATAGCTGAGTTTGTTAATTGTGGTGCCTAGGTAGGTGCGCTCGAGCACCTCTAGCGTTTTTGCATCAATGGTATAAAGTGTTCTGTTTTTGCCACCAGCAATGAGCGTTTTACCATTTGGGTGCATCGCAATTGCTAAACCTTCAAGTGCTGAATCTGCAAATGCTGTACCTGTCATCGTCATACCTAATATAAGTACCCATACTAAAGCTAAATGTTTCATCTGTTTTCCTCCTATGAAATTTTCTTGATCTCAACGAAAGCTTTACCGTTTCTTTCGTTGTTACAAGATTAAAACAGCGGTCTTAACAAGGTCTTATCAAATGTTGATAGTGACCTTGTAAGGCGTTTTAGTTGTTAAGTTCACAGAGGATGTTTGAGTATATCAATATCAATATTGATATAAAGGAATGATGATAATTCTAGATAGAAAACACAATACCTGACGCACTAGCTAATAACTAGCCTTAAAATCCATCTCCATAAGTTTAGAGTTAAAGTTTAATACAACAAGCTTCAACCCAATTGATAAAACGCCCTATGAGTAATAACTTAGCAAAAGTTGAAGGCTTATTGGATTCTTGGACTACATCTATAGTTTGATTAAGAAATCCGACAACATTAATTTAGGGAGTAAAAACTGAAGAAGGTGGCATTTGCGAAAAAACATTGGCAGTATTATCGGATGCCTTAGCTTCAAGCTGATGTTTTTCTGCCTTCAACATTGAAGTAATAATGTTGCTAGTACAGCAACAACCGAATATAAGAGGGTATGTTTTGCGGGCTAAACTTTTAGAAGCTTATAGGTACAGACTTTCGCAATATATTGAACCTACAAACCCTTACAGTTTCACTTGTTAAAGCAGTAGTTGTTAGAACCTTTTTACAATTGCTGGGTAAAAACGAAACAGGGAAAAGAAGCTGATAAAGGTGGTAAAGCTTATCCTGATGGTAGTTTGCGCCTTCTAATTAAAAGGGGTATCAACAGGCTGAGATATTAAGTGAGGTAAAGGCTGTGTTGTAGTATAGTTTTTTGAATTGGTTAGCCCTTATCAGGACGCTAAAGAAACT
>CALHRJ010000143.1 GCA_938038395.1 uncultured Deinococcales bacterium
CCTGGGACAGACGCTAAAATTCGCACTAAGTTACCATACCAACGATGGAAATAGAGCTACTGCTACAACAGAATGGGAAGAACACTGGCAAGATCTCTTTACCAATGAACCAACACAAAAAGATGTGGTTATTGAAACTTATGAGAATTTAATGGAGCAATTTAGACTAATTGTATCTTAGGATTTAACATTTTAAAATAGTTTTTTAGATTAAGCGGTCGTTAGCTGAGATAATCCCGCGTAGCAAAAAGGAGAGGTAGTTGTTAAAATTAACAGATATGGAAATTAGAACAACTACCATTAGAAAGTTTAGCGTGTTTAAACAAAAAGTGCGAGGATTTCGAGCAAGCAGGACTAGGCAATCTGACAATACGAAAGACGTATGGGAAATATAATCACATACGGTACTTGCGATGTCAGCGCTGCGGAAAAGAATTCAGTGAACGGAAAGGCACAGCAGAGTTTAACAGCAAGATAGCCCCTGAGAAATTTGCAACTGTTGTAGAGCATATAGCCGAGGGGAATACAATTTCATCAATTACGAGATTGTGCAAAGTACATCATGAAACAGTAGAACGAATAATCGATGTAGCAGGCGACCACAGTCAAGCAATTCATGATGAATGTGCAGTTGATTTAGAGGTTACAGCGATTCAATCAGATGAACGACATGGCACAGTTGAAAGTAAAAAGCCCTATTGGGAAGCAACAACGATAGACCCTGCGAGTAAGTTTGTACTTTCATTACGTTTAGGCAAGCGAAATAACAAGCTCATTAAAGAGTTACTTGAAGACAGTGCAAAAAGAATTCGTAATCCACAAGACCTTGTACTATTCACAGATGGTGAGCATGGTTATTCGACCTATTTTCCTGAAATCTTTGGTGTAGCCGTTCAGCCAAAACATACAGGTCGTCGTGGTCGTCCTAAATCAACACAATACCGAATTCCTCGTACACTTGCCCATGTTCAAATTATCAAAAATCGTCAAGGCAACAAGCTAAAAAGTGTTGATATATCTTACACATGGGGGACTAAAGCTAGAGTTCAAAGAGAGCTTGATAAACTCAATTATAACGTTCCTAATACCTCGGCTGTTGAAAGACAAAATGGTACTGCCAGACAGCATACTTCCTTTATGAAACGTAAAGGTCTAGCCTCTGCTAAAAAGACTACTTCTCGTGATGCTATTGCTGAAATTGGTCGTCTCAATTACAATTGGGTTGCCAAACATCGTAGTTTGAAACTTCCTTTAGATAAACCAGAAGGACGTAAAAAATATCAGCATAGAACACCTGCTATGGCTATTGGTATTAGCAATAAGATTTTTTCACTCCCTACTTTGCTTGCTACTCCTGTTCATGCTCTGAAGTATCCGTGATAATCTCAGTGAACCACCCTAAAATTGAACAAAAGTATTAAGTTCATTTTGAATAGTGTTTTTCTGAAAGGTAATTCTAGTTGTATTGTAAGAAAATAATAGCTACCTTATCAATTTCTAGCATTAGTGAATCAACACATATAGACGAACTGCATTTTTTAGCGCAGTTTCCTTTGATAACAGGCTAGAACAGATAGCTTTAAGTATTAATTCAGATATAACGTTTAATGTCTATTTCCGAAATACTTCTCTAATTTTGTATATCGATAATATAGATATGAAAAGACTTTTGACCACAGTTGTCATTAGTCTCTTTTTCTATTTGCCTTACGGATTTGCATTGACTGTTGAGGTACCTGAAGCGAAAGGGGCGTTTCCAGACGACTTTCTAACTTATGTATGGGCATTCGAAGCGGTAGAACCTCGAGTACTTGATATTGAGATCGAAAGTTTAGATGGGTGGCAGATACAAGGTAATGTTCAGCGTACACTAAACATTTTGCCGAACACACCGAGTTTTCTGGCTGTAAGCGTTCAGATTCCTAAAAATGCATTTGAAGGAAGTTATCCAGAAAGTGTAGTGCTCAAGGTAGCAGAGGAAAGTTATACAGTTACAACTGAAGTTGGCTTTGTATCGGGTTTAGATATTCAAACTGATGCGAGCATGATTTATAGTGGGGATACTACGCTTTGGTCAGTTGAATTGCATAACACAGGCAACGGAGGCGACGTCTATACGATTCAAGTAGGGCGTGAGCAACAAAGCAGGCAAGTTAATCTTGCGGCAGGTGAGTCCATAGAAGTTTTTATGCCGATAGGTGTAGGTTACCAAGCTTATAGTATTGGTTCTTTGCGAGATGAAACGCTGTTTCGTGAAGGACGTGTTCACGTACAAAATAAGCAGGTGAGACGTGTTGTTTCTGCAGATGAACCCTACTCCCTACGTACGCAAATCAGCACCGAGTATTCTACCGAACACAATTCCGTAGTTGATGTGCGACTGCATGGTAATGTTTCCGATTATGTTTACAGTGATTATAGCCTACGCTATAGTCAAAAGAATTTTGAAGATACTTTAGAACTTGATAATGTAGCCAGTAGTTTACGGTTTGAAGGTTTAGAAGATGACTGGTTTATTGAGGGAGATGTTGCTAAAGAGCAATTAGAGTTTGCTGGTGGGTTTAGCAATCAAGATTCTGTAGTTTCAGTTTCTAGTGATTTGTTGAAATTGCAAACGCAGATTAGGGCAGAACAACTTTTTCCAGAACAGAGCTTGATTACGGGTATAAGTGCTTCGCTTGATATGTTTGATGATTCAAGCACTGCAACTAATTTAAGCACGCAAGATGTTTCAGGGAATAGCTCTTCAAACCAGAATAATGTTTTAGATGTAAATGTTTATGCTAGTCAGGTTTTTAGTGGGACATCTCAGGTAGATAGGTTTAATCGACGCTCAGAAGAGGGGCTCGAGCGCTTAAACGTTGATGGCTTAGAGTATACTGTTAGTAATAAAAATACTTTAGAACCTCTAGCAAGTGTTCAGTCTATCGATAAGCTTGATTCTGAATCGGCAGACAATTGGTTCGATGATGTAAATGGTGACTGGGACCTAAATGTTGGCGTTCAGAGTCAAACTTGGCAAGACTACGATTTTAATATAAAAGCTCAAACTGGAATCGAACTAAATGAAGTTGAGAGTCGCTTTGGTCTTAAGGTTGATAAGATTTTGACTGTAGCTAATGTAGAGCTAAATTCATTGCTAAATTATCAAGATTTTAAAAGCAAATTTCGACTTTTTCCAACTGCTGAACTAGATGAGGATTACTGGCGTGTTTCGCTAAATTACCAGTACTTTAATAGTAATAATGGTATTCAGCTAAATGATAAAGGCGATTGGTTAGTGCGAAATAGCTTTTGGTGGTCAGTTTTAAATGGGTTTACTTTAAAGGTTACAAATGAACTGAAGACAGTGGACGATGAGCTATCTTTTGCTGTCGATATTGGCTCGCTGAATTTGCAAAATGCAGCTCATCGCTATGAAGCATTGCCTTTTATGCAGTTCTCGACAGATAAACTTGAGGACGCTGTGGTCGGGATTGATTTAAGGGCTCGAGCCTTGCTAGGAGCCGACACAGCATTAGGTGTGTATTGGTCACCTTTCGAGAGTAGTTTAGGAGCAAATCTAAGTAGCGAGTTTTATTTTGATGCTACAAAATTCAATTCTGAACTGCGCTATAGCGATGCACAGGGTAAGCAACAAGTTGGTGCAAAGTTGAACATTGTTCATCCTTTGTTGCTGGAACAAAATCACTCAATAAGTATAGTTGGGGATATTGGGTTTAATACGAGCCTTCTCAGTGAAGCATCACCCTTAACTGCTGATCAAGTGTTTAGCATTCCAGAATTATCTAACAGTCAGTCGGCTAATGCTACTAATTCGTCAGACTGGTACATTAGCGTTGGACTTAAGTGGAACGATGCAACTGCTGTATCGGAAAGTATTGTTGAGTTTTTTGGTGGGCGCAAGTCTGCGCTACTCAGTGGTAAGGTGGCTGTGATTGGTGGAGATATTCCAGAAAATCTTATCGTCAAGGCAGGTTCACATGAGCTTAGTGTTGATGCAGAGGGGTACTTTAGTCAAGTTGTACCAGAAGGTAGCTACACCCTTAGTATCGATACTAATAGTATCCCAAGTGGTTTCTTTACTGGTCGTAGCGAAGTGAGCGTAGTTGTTGGACAAGCAACTGATGAACAAAATGCTGGACAGCCTGAAGTTCTACTGACACTGCTTGCAGCTTCAACTGTGAGTGCTAAGCTTTCTCTTCCAGAAAGTGACCTAAGATATGTTAGTACCTCAAGTAAGACTAACTTTCCTCAAGTAACTATAGATTTAAGAAATCAAAAAGGCTTAACGTTGACACTGAGGAGTGATGCAAGGGGAGACTTCCAACTAGATAATTTGCGCCCAGGTGTTTATGACGTTTTTGTTCATGTACCTGACGGTTGGCAAGTTAAGCAACAAAGCTTTCAGTTTTCGCTTGCTGCAGGTGAAGCAGGAAGCTTTCAACTAGAACTCTTTCCAAAACTGATTGAACAGCGTAGTTTTCAACCGAATCGGGTTCGTATTAGAGATGTTGTTGTCGAGGCTGAGTCTGTGCCACCTGGTAGTAGACCACTCATAGAGGTCATTCTTCGAGGTGAGGCTAGCCAAGTTACGGTAGAGCAAGGTGGTAAACTTTTGCTTTTAGAGCAAGATAGTAATGGTATTTGGCAAGGACGCATTGATATCCCCAAAACTGCTAAAGGTAGTACTGCATTTGAAATTGTTGCTACGGACACCGCTGGCAATGAAACAAAGTATCCACTTTTTGTGACGGTTGAAGAGACAGCTCCGTGGGGTGTGGCTAGTTTGCCTCAGGCTGTTCTTGAAGAAGGTTTGGTGCAAGCTCGAGTCCACTGGTATACGGATAACATTGTCGAGTCGCAAGTTAGGTTTCTGGATAGAGAGTATTTTCTAGAAGGGAATGGGGCAGATTGGCAAACACAGCTTAAGATTGAATCAGGTGTTGAGCAAGCTACGCGTTTTCCGATTACCTTTAGTGCTCAACAAAGTGATAACACTACTATTGATATAAGACGGATTTTGGTTGTCCAGCCTAAGTAAGCATTAGTTTAATTCAATTTCTATGTTCCCAAAAATAATCTCAAGCTCATTAGTTGTATAATAAGCTAGGTGCGCTAAACTATTTCCTTTTAACCACCCATCAGTTGTTGAAGTTCTGCCACCTTCTACACTACCGAAACCAGAAAATTGATTAATATAATCAGCATTTTGTATAACTTCAGACATTTCAGACTTAAAAGTATCTAAATCCCCTGTGATTTTAAAACAATCAATGCCTATTACTTTAATTACATAGGTATGAAACCTTAGTTCCTCTCCTGGTCTAAAAGAGGAATGTTGACAGTACTCTGACTCATTATCAAGTGTCGCAGATTCAGGGACTTGTAGACCAAGCCGTTTTTCTGAAAGTGATACAGGTTCTATTGGTGAACTACATGCGCTAAAAAGTAGGATGCTCACTATTAGTAAAGGCAGGTTTTTCATTTCTCTCCTTGTGTTTGACTGAAACCATAGCATTATTTTCTAGCTTTAGTTTGAAAATATTTTTGACATGTTTCTAAATAGGTGTAGTACTTGAACTATATAATTATACTCTGGCTATTTATCGTTAAATATTAAACCCTCTTAAGGAGAGAGACTGACTTTGTTAAAATCTGCATAGCTTGTGAAGTCTGCACTGCTTGCACTTAGCCCTGCTGTATAGTTTGTGCCAAGGTTTATAGCTATGCTTCCGCCGATTGCTGTCCAAGTTGTGCCATCTGGTGACTCAAATGCCCGAAGGCTCGAGCCGTCGTAAACTAGCCGCACACAAGTTGGTAGGCTATTAAGTGAACCAGAACGCTTTTGTAGAAGTTCCGTATAATTAGTTCTGTATTCTAAGGTAATGCCACTACTCGTTTTACCTAAATAGGCATAAAAGGCATCAGGGTCATTGTCTGAACGAAGCATAATGCCCCCCTTATCATCGGTATGTGCTATTCCTTGACTCGTTATACAAGCTTCAAGCGTAGTTGTGGCCGTACGATTTTGGTAGACGTAGTTCATGGCTTGAGCATCGTTACTACCTGAATGAACCACCATTAAGTGAAAGCCCTGATTGTCGTATAAAGTTAGCTTTTCTGCAACACTTCCGTTCAATGCCGTTTCTTGCCAGCCTGTAGGTAAAGGTGTGGTGAGTGGGTAACCAAAGCCACTATCAAAAACAGCGTAACCAACCGTTTCAACGATATGGTTTTGCTCAGAATCTCTAGATTGCTCATCTTCTATAAAAACTTCCGAGCTGTTATAAGACAAATTTCTATACCTTAAGCTGGTTGTATTCCCACCATTGGTTGTTTGAATACCCGCTAAGAAAAATGGAAAATCTGACATACGCTCTAAACCTGTTGCATAAGGTTTAGACAGACTTGTAGGGAAGTTAAGTGTTTTCCAGTTCGAGTCAGCACCTTCAGTTGCTACAACATAGTTCTTTGTTTCCTTTGAATACAGTGGTCTGCTGTCACTTGTTGGATTGAGAATACCACTGCCTTGTGTTAGTGCAATATAGCCAACGCTTTCAAACGCATGTGTGCCTTTTGCTTCCTCTTCTTGTAAGCGTATGCTCAATGCAGTTGCATTGATATCTCTCAAGTTAACCGTAATAGCATCTGCTTCGTTGACGGTCTGTGCTTGAGCTAAAACGACAGGTGCTGTTGTAAATGCTGGTGCAAAATTGTGTGTTGTAAAGGTACTGTTCACATTTAGCTTAGCAACGTTGATAGTCAATGAATCAATCACATGACGACCGACTTCTGCAACCATGAAACTAAGCCGTTCTTCTGGGTGATTGCCATCTTGGTAGTCCCACTCTTGCAACTGAAATTCAAAACTATTAGTTGTGATGTTTCTAAGCCTATAGGTAGCTGGGTCAGCACCATTGTAGGATGCTGGTTGCAAGATGACCACAGGATTAGTATAGGTTTGTATGGTTTGTATCTTGTGCCAGCTCGAGCGATCTACTTGACTTACCAAGACTTGACCTAGTTCAGCCACCTTGTCTTCTAAAATATTCTGTTCAACGATGTGCAGGTTACTTTGAATGGCGATTGGATCATCAGATAAAAAGCGGGCTTGAAAAGCCAAATAGCCAACAACTTCTGCAGCGTGACCAATCTCAGGGTTTGCAGATTGCTCTTCCTGTACATACACTGTCACGCCAGTTTGACTTAGATTACTGTACCTGACTGCAGCCGTGTCGCCACCATTTTCAGTTTGCATACTTGACAGGAATATGACCTCACTACTTTGGAGATTGATTGGGAAAGCAATGTTAGAGGGTTGATGTGTGACCACATTTTGAGTCATTGCTGCTGCATAGTTGCTACCATGCGTTACACCACTACCTTGTTCGATAACAACCACAGCAACTTTTTCAGCAAGATGTGTGCCATTTCCTGATTCATTGGCTTCCTCTTCTTCAACATGAAGGGTGATGCCACTATAGCGAATATTGTTGTTACCACCTGCATCGATGAGTTCTTGACGGGTTGTAATCGTACTTGCTTCGTTTACTGTTTGACTTTGAGTAAAGACCACAGGCGCAGGACCTGCGATAGGATAATAGTGTTCAAAATAGTAAGTTGTACCTTCTGAACTCACATCGACAAAATCAGCTTCTAGCATAATGCTAGTGCCATTATCTAAAATAAGTTGATGTGTACCAGACTCAACCACCATGTAGCTGATGCTTTCAGTATCGTGTTTACCATCTTGGTAGTCCCACTCTTGTAGTTGGAACTCAAACTGCTTGGACGTAACATTGCGCAAACGAACTACGACTGCTTCAGTGTCGTTTGTTGAAGCTGATTGCATGATTACGACTGGTTTAGTATAAGTACCTGTTAAACTTACGCTGTACCAGGTTGCTCGGTTTGGTTGATCTACCGATAATTTACCAAGTTCACCCATGATGGTATTTGTGTTAATAGTCTGGGGCTTCAAAACACTTTGTAGATTAGTTGCACTACCAGAAAATAATAAACTCTTTGCCTCAACAGAAACCACTTTAGGAACAGCAATAATCTCTGAGGTTTTAGTAGGTATGTCTGGCAAAGATAATGTGCCACTATTACAAGCCAATAGCAGTAGTATTAGGAACAAGGGTAGACATAATTTGTATTGTAATTTGTGATTCATGTTTCCCCTTTATCCTTTTACTATATTTCGTGCCACTTTAAAACATCACTTTAAAGGAAGTTCACCAAAAAGCTTTAAAGCCTGTGAGGTCTCTTCCATAAGTAAAGTTAGTAGTAAACTATTATCAAGCAGCTCATCTGTGAAGGTATGTCTTATTTCTGCAATACCATCGCGTAAGACTACTCGTTCATCTAACGGTATACTTGAAGTGATTTCTCCAGTGGTATCGATAATATTGAGTGTGCCTGCAAAACGCAAAATACTGTTGCCAGTGTTTTCGATTACAGCTATGACTTGCTTACTGCCATCTTCTTCTTCAAGGTATAGGTCTATGAGTTCACCAGAAGCGATAGGTTGTCCAACATGAACATAGATAGCAACAACAAGTTTAGCGACGGATAACATTTGCGCACCGTTAACTGTGTTTTCTTTGGGTTCTGTTGTTAAGGTAATTGCACCCCAGTAGGTTCCGGTTGCAGTTGTTTCTGGAACTCTTACAGCGAAACTTAGGGTTGTATCGGTAATGTTACTAAGTAAAAAAGGATCATCAGTAAAGTCAATCCACTGTGAAGCAGAATATTTTCCAGTAGTATGGATTTCTTGCTCGTCGGATGTTAGCACAAATTCACCTTTTGGTGTCAGTAGCCAATCTTCAACATCTGGAACAATGCGCTGCTCAAAATTTTCTTCAGAGAAAACAGTTAGCGTTTCGACGATGCTGTCACCCGGATTTAGATAGATATCAATTCGAGGTGGTGCTACACCAACTGCAAATTGTGCAAATGCAATTGTGGAATTTAAGAGTAAAAAAAGCAAAACTACCCCTTCAAATTTTTGAAGAGATAGTTGAATAAGTCTTGTTGTCATAGATTTGATTTTAGCAGTGAAATGAGCACTAGAATCTTATGAAGTAATACTTAAGGCACTGCGAAAGTATAAGTAACTACTGCTGTTTCAGTTGCTGAGCTTTTTGCGACAACAATTTTACCATCAGGGTTTCCGTTACCAGTAATACTATCGGTATCAGGATCGATAAGCCCACCGTCATAAGGATCAAGTTCTAAAGCGTAAGTTAGAGGTAATACATAATGACGTCTACGGTTAGTTCTATAGAAATCGTCTTGGTCACCAAGATCCGTTGCTGCTCCAGTAATATTTGTGTATGAAGCTCCGAAGTCTGGGCTTAGGTGAATTTTGGAATTTGAAAAGGTAGTAAATGCAGTACTGATATTGGCATCTACTGACCAATCTGTAGAGTTTGTAACTACCATTAGCCAACCATCAGCGTCGTCACTATCAGCGGTAACGGCAAAGTTGCCGTAGTTCTTGACTTCACTTGGCGCAAAACTACAGGTGGTAGCTGCGCTTGTACCAAAGTTTGCATCTGGTCCTTTAGTAGCTGTTTGCGTAAGTGGCGTAGCAGGAATGCTAGCTTCTAGACAAGCAGTATACGAGGTTATTCCAGCTATGCTAGCGGTATCACCTGCAACTGTATCGCCGTTGGCTTGGCCTGCTGTGGCAGCAGTATCATCGACAAAATCAAAAGTAACTGCTTCTAAATTGTTATAAGCATAGAGATAAAACGGATAGTTGATGATTACATCTGTTGTATTGTTTTGCGCGAAAGTAGTGCTACCGCCCAAAAGGCATGTTGCAAGAATTAGAAAAAGCTTTAATGTGTATTTCACGGCGTTACCCCCAGTAACCCAATGAGCCCCATTTTTAATGGTTGTACAATATACTTCTATAGATATAACCCCGATAGTTCCTCTCTATAGAGTAAACGTTCATATCGTAAAACAAATGATTTTTATCATTAATGCTTAAACGATAATGTTTAAAAGTATAGCGAGGAAAAGTAAACTATTTGTTTCTAGGGTTGTTGCTTTTCTTAGCAAATGTAACGCCTAAAGTTAGTAATTTATAAATAAATCGTTAGCTATTTACTTGTTAAACATGACAGTTTACTACTTGCTGCTATATCCCTAACAACGAACTTAAAATACCTAGATAAAAATATAGGGTAACTAATCTCTGTATAAATACTGAGTAAATATTGGGTAATTACTGAAACACAATATTCACTTTATAAGTGCATGTGCAAAACCAAGTTACATTATTCGACTAGACACTAATCCTCTATAGGACGTCATATCTTTAGTATTTTAAATATCAGAATAGTTGAATTTTTGCCTTGGTACCTAACATAAATAAATTGATATTTTCCTAATACCTTAAACGACAGATGCTTAGCATTCAGAGTTTGCATAGCACAAAGTAAATTGGAGAATGTTATTGAACTTATTTTACATGGTATTGCTACACCACGCTGATTATTTAAGAAAAGTTATTTAGGAAAGTGTTTGACAACATCCACCATCTGATGTTTCATCCCAAAAAAACACCTGTAGAAATTTGTTAAATCTTCTCTATGGTTGAATAGTATTAAAGTACATACATTTCTGTCTAAACCACTTCAAGACTATCTTGGAGAGTGATTATGAATATCGATTCAAGCTAATATCGATACTTTATTTGTAGACGGGTTTATTTGTGCGAATGCTAACAAAATAGTAAGACTGTGTGCTAAACATGCTAAAGATATAGTTATTCAATAATGAACCTGAATGATGAATTCACAGAAGCTTGCTTTGAATCGTATAGAATCAGGGTATGATTTGTTAGATGAGCTTTTCTTTGTCGACATCCGATCAACTTGCCGTGTATTCCGTTTACTTGCATGCTAAATAAGTAGATTCTGTAATAACTTAATCCACGCAATAATGATGAATTGTTCCAATATAAAATTAAAGCCTATACCTTTAAAATGGATTTTAGTATTGAATGAGGTAACTAGACTAAGTAGCAAGTTTAGGTGAGGTAGGACCTAAGCTTCGTGATAAATTATGCAGCTGCAGCAATATCTTTATCTTGATAAATACTAATGTGATAACTTGCCATGTTTCGTGCATATTCATCTGAGTGATTTTGGCTCGCCCATCGCAAAAGCTGTCTCGCAACAGGACCACGTTCTGAAAGTGCTTTAGCTGTTGCAAAGCGCATCCACCAACTTGGGTGATCTAGGTATTTCATGAGTGCATCTTCTACACCTTTACAACTTAAGCCGACACAAGCATTACTGGCTTGTACTTGGATA
>CALHRJ010000144.1 GCA_938038395.1 uncultured Deinococcales bacterium
TCTAACTCTGCTGTTTCTAGTCCTTCATAGAAAATAATCGATGGCATTTTAGAAAGTCTAGCAGCCTCTTCGTTTGAGACTTGTCCCATAATAATTGTGCGAGGTTTCAGGATTAAATCTAGTTTACTTTCAAAAGCTTCTGAAAGTAGAAATTCTGAATAAGCACCTGCCGCAACTAAGACTCTATTTGCTTGATAGCTATTTCCACTGGCAGTTCGCACTTCTACAGAATTATTCTTAACTTCAAGATGCTTTACAACTTCCTTTATATGTTCTAAGCCTTGTTGTTTGCCCACTTCTACTTGTGCAGCCACTAAAGAACGTGGGTTTATGTAACCTGCTGGGGCATGCTCATGAAGAATTTGGTAATCGTCTGGGAAATCTAGAATTGGTAGTGCTTCTTTGGCTTGAGCAGTTGTTAAGGTTTCAAACTTTGCACCTAAGGCTTTGCCTACTTTGGATGTTTTCGCTGTACGCGTATTTTCGCCTTTAAAACCTACGTTGATGCACCCTACAGGATGATGGAACTTGATGTTCGATTTGCGCTCGAGCTCCCCATAAGCCTCAATCGAACGCTTGGCCAGTGTTCCCCACGTTTCAAGATCAGCATCTAAAATCCGAGTAATCCGACCCTGATCGTAGTGACTAGCAAATACTCCATCGTGATTCACCCAATCACTAGGGCTATGAGGTTCATCTTCACCAATCAAAGCAACCTTTTTTGCATCCTTACTCAAGTAACGAGCAGCAGCAGAACCAATCAAGCCTTTACCTATAACAATATAGTCATACATCCTAAACCCACTTTTGTTGCAATACGTTAAGTTCTTTGAATAATAACATGTTAGAACCTATAACTCATTAACTGTTACAATGCCAAACATAAATTCAATATCAATTCACTAGCACCCACTGTGCCACCAAAAATTGTGCCACCCAAAGGAGTCAACTATGAAAGCTGCCATCTATCAAGAATTTCAAAAACCACTTTCTGTGCAAGATGTTCCTGATCCCAACTGTCCAGACAATGGTGTCATTATAGAAGTCAAAGCAAATGGTATTTGCCGAAGCGATTGGCACGCTTGGATGGGTCATGATAGCTCAATAATACTCCCTCACGTGCCAGGTCATGAACTGTCTGGCGTGATTGCAGAAGTTGGTAAAGACGTAAAGAATTGGCAAGTAGGACAGCGTGTCACGACTCCATTTTGTGGTGGCTGTGGTTCTTGCCGTGAATGTTTAGCAGGACAACAACAGATTTGCGATGACAACTATCAACCTGGTTTTTCTGATTGGGGTTCTTTTGCCCAGTTTGTCAAGATTCCCTTTGCCGACTTGAATATAGTTGAACTTCCCCAAGAGATTGACTTTGTAGAAGCTGCTAGTTTAGGTTGCCGCTTTATGACTGCCTTTAGTGGTGTAGTTGATAAAGCAAAGTTGCGTGCGGGTGAAACAATTGCAGTTCACGGTTGTGGGGGTGTTGGATTATCGGCAATCATGATTGCGAGTGCGCTTGGTGCTGATGTAATTGCTGTTGATATAAATCCACAGCAGCTCGAGCTAGCTAAATCTCTCGGCGCAACCCACTGTATCAACGCAACCGACACTGATGTTATCAAAGCCATAAAAGACCTCAGTGATGGTGGTGCTCATGTTTCGATAGACGCGCTTGGCAGCAGCATAACTTCAGCCAATAGCGTTTGCAGTTTGCGTAAACGTGGCAGACATGTACAAATTGGCTTAATGCACGCAGACGATAAATGGGCAAAAATGCCTATGGCACAAGTTATTGCCAAAGAATTACAGATTATGGGTAGTCACGGTATGCAAGCTTGGCGCTATCCCGACATGTTAGCCATGATTGCCAGTGGAAAGCTCGAGCCTAATAAACTCATTGGCAAAACTGTATCTTTAGAAGAAGCAGCAATCGAACTAACAAAAATGGGTGACTTTGGTCAACAAGGTGTAACGGTCATTGACCGCTTTGTATAAACTTTGCATAAACCTCTAAATTCTGAATGTTATTTACGATGGTACGAAAGCCAAACATTTGACTTAAAATATGTCTTAAGGAGGATAAATAATGAAAGCACTACGTAAAATCCGTAAAATCACAGCACTACAATTAATAGCAGTCATCTCACTCTTCGGCCTCACAGCCTGTGTTCCTAATATCTTTGATGACGGTAGCTACGATATGTCAATCATTGAAATTAGTAATCCCCGTTTAGAAGCCAGCAATACCTTGATAGATATTCGGGTTATAAATCGTGGTTGCCCACCTCAAGCTTTTCAAAAAGCTGACGTAGAAAAGGCAGGAAACAACTTTAAAATCGGCATCCGCTATCTCGATGGTGATGGTGTTTCTACCTGTGCTACTTTTGATGAAGTTCACTCAGTAGATTTAGGTGAGTTAAGTTCTGGTGACTACTTTATCCAAGCTCGAGGTCAGTCCGAGCCTTCCCTAACGATTACTGTTCCATAATATTGAATTGAAAACTAAGTTGAGTAGTTAATGAAGAAGAGTCAAAAAAATATCACAACTTTTCTTCATTAACTATGAAGCTACTAATGCTTTAACAAGTGAAATGTAAGGGTTGCTAGTTTCAATTAATCTGAAAGCCCTATACCCATAAGCTTTTTGCGGTTTAGTTTTAGAAGACTGTCTTGTTATAATTTGTCGTCGGTGTACTCGCAAGATTTCTGTAAGCTAACGCTAGCAATAACACACCCAAATTAGGTATGCTTATCTATACATGCTTTCCGACGACACAAATTCGAAAACCAACACAAAAGAAACCAATACTGAACCATCTACAGATAAAACTGTTCTTGGAACTCGTAAACTAAAACACGTCGAAGCTTGTCTTAACTACCCTGTCGAATACACAACACGTAGTAATGGCTTTGAAGTCTATGACTTGCCCTATCACAGCCTCCCAAATAGCGACATGCGAGAAGTTGATACCACGTGTTTCTTTTTGGGTAAGCCACTCCAAGCACCTATCCTAATCGGTGCCATGACAGGTGGTTCAGAACTATCAGCCACCATTAACAAAAATCTGGCTATTGCAGCCGAAACAGTAGGCGTTGGCCTTATGTTGGGTTCGCAAAGAGTCATGCTTGCAGATGAATCGGCTGTTGGAAGTTTTCAGGTGCGACCCTATGCACCGACGAGTCTCATCATTGGTAATCTAGGTGTAGCACAGCTTAATCGTGGTTACGGTGAAGATGAAGTCATTCGGGCCATAGAGTTAGTCAAGGCAGATGCACTAGCCTTCCACAGTAATCCACTTCAAGAGGCGTTACAGAATAATGGTGATTTGGATTTT
>CALHRJ010000145.1 GCA_938038395.1 uncultured Deinococcales bacterium
TATGCACGCTGCTACCAAAGCTGGCACACTAGGTGCTGGTTTTGTAATGCTTGCTGTTGCTAATCACTTTTCAAAACTCAGCGTAACCATTGAATCTATAGTTATCATTCTCTTTTTATTTGGTACTGCACCTGTTGCTTCACACTTAATTGGTCGAGCCGCTTACAAAATTGGTATACGCTTGTGGGATGAAACTAAAATTGACGAACTAGATGACCACTATGAAAGAACTGCAAACAGTCTTCCCGACAACCGTGGTGACTTGTATGACCCTGTTCGTCTTTTTGGTAGAGGGAATCGTTTCGGTAAGTAAACAAACTTGGAATTTTGTCTCTTTAAAAAGAACAACTAAAAAAGCACCTATCAATTTGGATAGGTGCTTTAACTTTGCTTAAAATTCTATTTATCTAATTTCTAACAGCTCTCACAACAACCCTACGGTTCATACCACTGCCAGCAGATTCACTCTCAACTCCACGTTGATGCGAAATCTCTAAGTGAATGATGCGTCTTTCACTAGCATCCATAGGTTTGAGTTCAACCGCAGTGCCAGTTTTCCGAGCACGTCCAGCAGCTTTACGGGCAACCATTTTCAAACGGTCATCACGACGACGTTTGTAGTTACCAACATCTACACTGACACGCACACGCTCTTGCTCTAAATCTCTATTGACAATGATATTGGTAAGGTACTCGAGCGCAGCCAAAGTCCTGCCTTCACGTCCGATCATTTTACCTGCGTCTGCTCCGCTGATACCAGCCTCGATATCGCCTTCGCTATTCGTACCAACATCTACTGTGAAAGTCGGATCTATATGCAATAGTAAGTTCACTAAAAAGCTTTCACAGCGTTCTTGCGAATCACCCTCCAGTGCTTCAGCAGTTACACCTGAAGCATTTTGTACAAGTTGTTCCTCGGGTTGGGCAATGAGGTCTTCAGTAACGGTATTTTTCTCTTCCGTCTCTCCAAGAACATCAATACCTATATCCTCAAGGTATTTATCTAAGTCGGCCATATATGAGTTTACTATGAAATGTAAGCAAATGGATAGTAGGGGCATGACTACTTATATTCATGAAACTCGTTGGTAGCGCAAAACAAGTGCTGTATATGTTTTAAATTAAGTAATTGCTTAGGCTTTTTAACAACTCAAAAAGTACTATAAAACCCATCTCTGACGTATAAAATGACCAAACACTGACAGCTTGTGCGATAAACTTTACAGTTTAGAAAAAGCGATTCTTTCACCTGAAATGTCACACAGTACCTTAAAAATCATGTGCTATACTGTTTTGTGGCTGAGAGCAAGAGAAACACTACCAAACGCAGTACAAAGACAAGTACTCGAAATACTTCGAAAACTACCCGCGCCAAATCAACTGGTACTCGGGCTAAAACTAGCGCTAGAAAATCATCTAGTAGCGCCGCCCAACAGGGATTTGATTTAGAACCTATCGGGCTTATTTTGCTCGTTATTGGGCTTATTCTAACTGTCCTTTTATTACCTTTGTCAAACAGTAGTCAAATCGCACTTAGCTTGCGCTTTGCCTTGTACAACGCGATTGGCATTGGTATGTATATTTTGCCTTGGCCTCTTATTGTGGTTGGTGCCATGTTCATGTCACGTCAGAATCCACCTTCTTGGCCTAGACTCACACTAAGTTATTTTGTGTTGGGTTTTGGTCTATGGACTTTTTTAGCCTTTGCTGTGAGTCCTAAATCTATTCTTGTGGGTAACTGGGGCATGGTCTTTCGCCAAAGCATTATGAGTTTTGTTGGTCCACTAGCATTTTTACTCAGCGCATTGATCGTTTCAATTGCTGCTGATTTTATGAAGGACTTCCCACCAACGCACTATGCTAGAACTTTTTTTGGCTGGATGGCATTCCATACACGCCGTTTATTTAATGGCTTTTTAGAGCGTCGTCGACGTTTAAAAGAATGGGCAAATTTCCAAGCAGATATTGCTTTGGTACAAAATGATCTAAAAGATATTGACAAGGACTTAGTTGCGCTTGGCAAAATCCACCAGAGTAAAGAAGAACAAGCAAGTCTAGAGCGCTGGCGTGGTGGTGTAACTGACTTGCGCGATAGCCTTGGTGTCGCTGGCTTGGAAGATGAAGATGACAAGCGTTTGCTAGAAGAAGCCCGTGACATGGTGAGTTCATGGCAAAATGCCACCCAAGCACTCAGCGAAGAAAGCGCTGAAATGTTGCTTGAAACAGTCCGTAAAGAAGAAATTAGTGACTTTGAAAGCGCAGTACCTGGCATCTGGACTTGGTTAGAACAACCTTTCCCAAGTGATCCGATTATTGAAGAAGATACATCTCGAACCAAAACACTTTCTGATAGCATTTCAAAAATTACTGGCACTAAAATGCCTACCTTGACTGATATTCCAGGTGCAAATCTACTCACCGGGAGTGAAGCTACTGCTAACGCTAAGTCTAGTACTACGGTACTGGAGGCTAAGCGCCAGAGTATGCGGAGTAGGCTCGAGCAGCTTGAAAAGCGTTATGAAAAACTATTGGTAAAACGGGACGAAGCTGCCTCACAACTAAACAGCGTTACCCCAAAAACATTGGTTAAAGCTTATGAAGGTCATACAGCGCGTATTACTGAACTTGAGAGTTTGGCTGAAGCCTTTGAACACTTAAGAGTGGAAGCGCATCAGCTCGAGCCGTGGTATACCTTCGCTGAACAATCTGTAGATGTTGCCAGACAATTCCCAGAAGCAGAACCTATTCAAAACTTTTACAATACCTTTAGCAAAGACTTTAACAATAACGACAATAAAGCACTAGCCTACGAAAATTTAGAAACTTGGCATAATAAGCTGATCGCACTAGAAGCACAATTGCGCCAAGTGGATGAAAACGATATTCGCAGCCACCATGCTCCCCTAGAACCAAGACCTGATTATAGTGACGGTATCGAATCAAATGCAGAACAAGCAGGTCATGCTGGTTTCCATTACGGAAATGGCGTTAACCCAAGACCCATAGCAAGCGAGCAAATCCTTATCAGCGATATTCGCAATAGCAACCAAGACCCTGCTTGGAAAAATGCCTTAAAAGAAAAAACAATTCACGATTTTTCTGAAGACACAGAACTTGGTGATTTACCAAGGAACTATACCGAAGCAACCTTAGGCTCTGGCCCCGCCAATGATGACGCCAGTTTTTCTCTAAGCACAGCGCAACAAGCAGAACCAGCCTATCAACAAGCACAAAATGATGGGGATTACGATCAGGACTTTACACCTGAGAAACGCAATTACATGTCTCCAAGTCTGCAAGGTGGACTTTCTGCAAGCACTTTAAATGTTAGATCAAACCAAGCAGCAGACGATGCTACCCACACAAGTAGTCAATTCCAAGAACGCGCAGAACAACAAGCGCAACAACGCAATCTGCAACATCAGCAAATGCAACAGCGTGGTCCTGCTCCTCGTAATGGTCCGAATAACAATGCAGGTCGTGCAGCACAAGCACCCCTCATGCCACAAAGACCAAAAGCATTCAGACCAGATGTCGCACTTGAAATACCAAAACTTGACTTACTAGAAGCTGGACCCACAAACTCTGCTTCTTCAGCCACACGTGATAGAAAAATTATCGTAAGTCGCTCAAAAATCATCGATAGAACCATCGAGAGCTTTCGCCTTAAAGGTGAGGTTCAAGTGGATTCTAGTCTTCGAGGACCAACGGTTACTCGCTTTGAAGTGCGCCCAGGCGAAGGCGAAAAAATCAGTCGCTACGCTAACTTAAGTGATGATATTGCGCTTGCACTGGGCGTTGCTAAAGTACGTATCGAAGCGCCGATTCAAGGTAAAAAAGACATCATTGGTTTAGAAGTTCCAAACGAACACCGAGATATGGTGCGTTTCCGTGAAGTACTGGAATCGCAAGATTTCAAAAATAAGCGCCGTAAAAAAGGTGAGCTACCCATCATCGTTGGTAAAACAATCGAAGGTAACTTCCAAGTGCTTGACCTTGCAAAAATGCCGCACTTGCTCATCGCAGGTTCCACAGGTTCTGGTAAGTCTGTTGCAGTTAACACACTAATTAGTAGTTTGCTCTATCAATACTTACCAACTGAACTGCGCTTTTTGATGATTGACCCTAAAATGGTTGAACTTACCCCTTACGATGGTATTCCGCACTTGTTGCGTGATGTAGTTACCAATCCAAACGACGCTGCAGCAGTCCTCCTTGGCGCAGTAGGACACATGGAACGTCGTTACAAGATGATGAGTAAAATCGGTGCTAAGAGCCTTATGCAGTACAACCAAAAGGCTAAAGAACTCGACATGCCTGAGATGCCTTACATCGTCATCATCATTGATGAGCTTGCCGATCTTATGATTACCAGCCCAAAAGAGGTCGAAAGTGCCATTATGAGACTCGCTCAGATGGCAAGGGCAACTGGTATGCACTTAGTACTCGCAACCCAGCGACCAAGTGTAGATATCATTACCTCACTGATTAAAGTAAACGTACCCGCACGTATGGCCTTTGCCGTAGCCAGTAGCCACGATTCAAGAACTATTTTGGATGCTACAGGTGCGGAACGCTTAACAGGTAAAGGGGACATGCTCTACTATCAACCTGGTCAAGTTAAACCTGAACGCCTTCAAGGTCCATTTGTCGATGAAGACGAAATTGTGGCAATCAGTAACTTCTTAAAACAGCAAACTGCCTTTTTTGAAGATGAATTTGTAGAAGCCTACGGTGGCGACTTCGACCCAATGCCAGACGCTAACGCTGCAAGCAATAGCTTGGTTGATTGGAATGATGACAAACTTCGCGAAGCTGCCAATATGGTTGTAAACGAAGGTCAAGCTAGCGTTTCAAGATTACAGCGTCGTTTGTCTGTTGGACATGCAAGAGCTGGTAAGCTAATGGATTCACTAGAAGCACTTGCAATCGTTGGTCCGTATCAAGGAAGTAAACCAAGAGATGTTCTAGTCGATCCTGAAGAGCTTTTCCATATTCTCGGCTCGCACTAAGTAATCTCGTTCTAACAGTCTTAAGGCATCTCAAATAATTGAGATGCCTTTTTTATTGACACTTGGTTGTAACTAGGGTGCATCCCATCCAAGGTTGGAAAGAGATTTAACACAAATAGAAGTTTTTTCGCTTTTTGAAAAACTTCAAAGGTGCGTCCCTGATAGAGGTAACAATTAAATTATTCCCTTAACTATGCGTTCAACCTTTAGCGGGACGCACCCTTGTAACTACGCACAGACCTCAAAATGGACTAGACTGTTGGTGTGTCAAAACCATCTGCTAAGTGGCAAAGAATAGTTGTTCTGGTATTTTGGCTTTTACTCATTCTAGGCTTCTGGCTAATAACTCAAACACAAAACATAACACTCAATCAACTGTTACAACAGCTTGTTAGCTTTGCAAAAGACAATCCATTGGGTATTGGTGTATTATTTTTAGCCTTTCTGATTCGCCCCATCTTATTATTACCCAGTACACTTCTGGTGGTTGCCTCGGGCTATCTCTACGGAATTATCTTTGGTTTTCTGCTCAGCCTTTCGGCAACGCTGTTGTCACTCATCATCAGCTATTATCTGGCAGCCTTTTTCCGTTCTGACGATGCTGCTAATTCAACACAAGGTTTAGGCAATAAATTTGTAAAACAACTTCAAGAAAACACCTTTCAAAGTACACTGATTGCCCGTCTCGTTTTTATGCCTGGTGATTTAGTCAATCTAACTGCAGGCTTTTGCAAAGTAAACTTAGTAGCATTTCTGAGTGCTTCAGCAATTGGTGGTGCTCCAGGGCTTCTCATGGCTGTACTTGCAGGAGCATCTATAGAAGGTGATTTTGATGCTGGAAATATTAAAATTCGTTTCAGCTACCTAATTGCTGCAAGTCTCCTCTTATTAACAAGTTTGGGCTTATCTTGGTTAATCCGCAAACAGCGCAATAAGGCGAAGCTACAATAGTGTGCTTTTATTATCATCATAAAACCTTTAAACTAGACTCATGAATGAACTGATTTTAGGTATTGACATTGGTGGTTCGGGTATCAAAGGTGCGCCTGTAGATGTAACTACAGGTGAGTTGATTGCTGAGCGTCACCGCATCCCTACACCTCAACCTGCTACACCAAAAGCTGTTGCAAAGGTAGTTGCTGAATTAGCTAACTACTTTGCATGGGAAAGTGCGCCAATTGGCTGTACCTTTCCAGCAATTGTAAAAAAAGGCTTTACCCTTTCTGCCGCTAACGTAGATAAAAAGTGGATTGGTACAGACGCAGATACTCTTTTTGAAAAGAAAACAGGTTCGTCCGTAACCGTTCTGAATGATGCCGACGCAGCAGGTTTAGCTGAAATGAAATTTGGTGTAGGTAAAGGTGTGTCTGGTGTTGTTATGATGTTGACCTTTGGTACAGGCATTGGCTCTGCACTCTTTATAGATGGTAAACTTGTACCCAACACTGAGCTAGGTCACATGGGTGTGGGTAAACATGAAAATGCTGAGTCATGGACCGCAGCACGCATCAGAGAAGATGAAGACTTAAGTTGGAAAAAGTGGGCAGGTCGTGTTGAAAGCTATTTACAACATCTTGAATTTCTCTTTTCACCCGATTTGTTTATTATCGGTGGTGGCGTAAGTAAACGCAGTGAAAAATTCTTTCCTTACATTGATTTAAAAACTAAAATGGTTCCTGCAGCTCTTTTAAATAATGCAGGTATCGTGGGCGCTGCAATGGCTGCGCTTGATAAAAATAGCTAGCGCTATATGAGCAACTACAGTAACTACCTAGTCTTTTTAGGGGTAGTGCTCATAGCGACAATTAGTCCTGGACCTGCAGTTTTTCTGGCTTTAAAAAATGGGGCTCGTTATAACTACAGCAAAGCCTTGTTTGGTATCTTTGGTAACATAACAGCTTTGTTGATATTTGCAACTTTGTCTGCGTTGGGTCTTGGGGCTATATTGCTGGCATCTTCTAAAGCTTTTTTGCTGATTAAGGTTGTTGGGAGTGTTTATCTATGCTATTTGGGCGTGAAGCTTTGGGCGGCTCGAGCCGCCCCCCAACCCACCCTAACGCCAGCTGTACCCTTCATACCCACTAATGAAAATATTAAAGAAGCAACCCATTTCGCCCTCTACCAAGAAGGTCTCCTCGTTGGCATAACCAACCCAAAAACCATCGTCTTTTTCACCGCCCTGTTCCCTCAATTTTTATCTTTCGAACAAAGCCTTTTACAACAGTTCTTATTACTAGCCTTTACAATCGCATTCTTCTCTTTTATCTTTTTAGCACTCTATACAGCCTTATCCTCATCTGTCAGAACATTCTTAAACAGACCAAAAGTTATGACTATATTCAACAAAGTAATTGGTACTGTATTTATTGGCTATGGAATCGGCCTGCTATTTTTCGGGAAATAATATTAAACTGAAAGATAAATGTCATAGTCATGTTGTCGATTGTATCTTCAAATGAACCGAAAGATGAGCACTTTCCAACCTATAATTATTTTTGACTTTACGACATTCTTGATTCATTTCGGTATAAGATAGTTTTAGGCATCCTTAAAAAGAATATAACTACCCTCTAAAAAACGCTTTGCAGTATATCCTTGTGAAATATAATGAAGAAAAGCCTCGCGTGTTGCCTCACGACAAGTATGAGCGAAAGTCAAATCCGTTTTTAGTAAATGCACAAGGTTCTCTGGAACATCAATCCGCACACTTGCATCTGTTAAGTCAAGATTATGGTGCAGTGATTTTTCTTTTATCTGTAATCCATAGGGTATGTCATCTACAGCTATATTAGAGTGTGTATTGCCTTCTGATATATGCTGAACATCTGGACTATATAAATCCCACCAAGCAAGCAACCTATCACTTTGCATACCTCTATTTAAATCATCACGCATCTCACCGT
>CALHRJ010000146.1 GCA_938038395.1 uncultured Deinococcales bacterium
ACCACCCATGCTAGCTAAGCAATTCTCTAGCTATGAATTCAGTTTAAAGAACGTTTCTGACAAAAATGTTGCTTTGGGGCTTTCTGAGAACTTAGTTTATGGGTTTCACTTAAGACCCATGAGTAACTATATATATCAGTGTGTCAATGAGGCATCTGGCGACGTTGAGGTAACAATATGTCTGGAAACTGTCGCTTTACAATAGGTCTGTACAAGTTCAGTTAAGTCATCTAATGCAAGCTCGAGCATATCCAAAGTCACAGGTAGCAAAGCTTCAATGACCAGTACAGCATTTTTAGTACGTTCACTAAGTTTGCTCCTATCAGCTTCTTTCCAATTAAAGCGTCTGCAAATTGCACCAGCATCATCGCTATAGATGACTTCACCAGGCTTTGGTGCTTTAGCTTCATTGTCACCCAATAGATAAATTTCAGCTTCAGTTTCACCAGCAAACCTGAGTTCTAAATCTCCTTGTATAGCATCCAAATCTTCACCACCTACAGGCATGAGATGCTTGAGCGATACTACATTGTACAAATCAACCAATGGATTTATGCTACGCATAGTCTCGCCTTTTGTCACACGTTTTAATAGATTCTCAATAGATGATGGATACTTTTTTGCTTTAACACCAAAAGCACGATAAGCCTCTCGCCACGGTGCGATGTGTGGGTGCTCAGAAAGTGTAACACCTGCAAGTTCTTGTCTTACTTCTTCCTGAGCATCAAACAGTAGTTTGTTAAGGACATCATGTTCACCTGTATTCTCTATGTTGCTTAAGCTGAGAACACCTATAGATAAATCAGGGAAAGTTTCGAAGATTTCAGATGCTACTTGGAATTTGGTCATGCTTAATCATACCAATCTTAAACTTCACTTTTTTAGTATTTCTGTAATACCACTAAGTGCTGTTTGTAAGTCTAAGTCGTTTATAGATTTTTCAGCATCATTTAAAGTAGCAATAACGCAATAGGAAGCTCCTGATTTGTGCTCGAGCCAGTAATTAAAATTCAACACGCCTGGTTCAGAGCCTCCTTTATACGCAATCTTTTCCCAACCCACAGGATTACCAAAGCCAGGCTCGATACTCATGAGTTCAAGGTTTTTAACCTGCTCCATGACTGTACACAATTCTTGTGGTTTAAAGTACCATTCCGCTTCTAAAAGATAAGGTTCATTACCACCTACCAAGATTTCAGAAAGCTTAGGACGAGGTAAATTCGCTAGACCAATTAAAATTTGAAGTTGCTCTTCAGGTGAAGCAGAAAGGTATGCCTCAGCTTGTAGTTTATACGGTCTGCTTTTTAGATAGAAAAGTTCTCTGGTAGTTAGCAAGGGTTGATTTAGAAGGATTCCCTGCTTAGAAAGATAATTTTCAATAGTCTCACGTCCGAGTACTCGAATAAGCAAGTCAGTTGCGGTGTTGTCTGAGCGAGAAATCATAAGTGCTGCTGCACTTTCGAGCGTTAACGGTGCACCCACATACCAGTTTTGCAATATGCCACTTGGAAAGCTTAGGTCTTGCTCCTGCAAGTTTACAACGTCTGTCCAGTTGCGTTTTTTAGCCTTAACTTCTTCAACTAAGGTAGCTAGGACAGCTATTTTGAAACCTGAGCCAACAGCTAAAGCTGTGTCAATATTTCGTTCTATTATAGTTTCAGAGCCAATAGCATTAAACTTCTGAATAAGTAAACTACCCTGTCTAGAACCCGTAACAAGTGCATCAAAAGCTGTGACAGCCTCATCCAAATTTTCAACACTTGGAATGATATCTGTGAGTAACAAACCTTGGATTTTACCTGCTGCATCTAAATTGATTTTGGTTAAGGCGTATCCATTTGTAAAGTTAACACGGTACTCGCCATCTTTTCCTTTGACATTTTTAAAGTCACCGATTTGTTCAACGACTTGTGCGGTTATCTCACCAATTTGGCTAAAGGGTACTTGTGCCAAAAAGCTATCCGTAAAGTCTTGTTCACGAATTTTATCTGTAAAAACTGCTTCTAGTCGCTTTAGTTCTTGTGTTTGCAGCTCTTGGCTAAGTGAAACAGTCCAAAGGGTTAGTATCAAAATCAAAACAAAGGAAACGATGTTTTTCATATTTTTACACTATCAAATTTTGGCTTTAGTTACATGACAATCATTTGAATCAGGAGAACCCTATTTACGCCAAAGCGAGGCAAATCTATCCTCAACCCAACCAACCGCATCGGATACTTGTCCATCACCAATCTCAATAATTCTTAATTGACCATCAGCACGTTTAGCTACATCTATAGAAAAAAAGTTACTGCTGATGCGAGATGCACCCTCAAAAACAACATCAGGGATTTGCTCATCATCTGGCGCATACACCTGACCCTCAATCACAAAAAAACGTTTTTCAGATGCCTCATCAATTGCCTCGATTTGACGCACACATAGTCCACCTTCAATTTCACCACGAAACTTTTTCATTTCTGTCATGACTATTTGAATTTGCTCAGCAGATTCTATACGGCTACCGACTGATGTTTTCAGGGACTTTACAAAGTCCTTTACAAAAAAGCCCTGCCAGTTTAACTTTTTAAGGTCCTCTTCTATAGAATCTAAGTTTGTAAAACAATGAGTTTCAGGAGTCAGGTCAGCAAGTAGCGGATACCAGTTCGGAATATGATGGGCTAACAGATACTGTTCTTTTGTTGTATAGGGTCTTGCACCAGTTTGAGC
>CALHRJ010000147.1 GCA_938038395.1 uncultured Deinococcales bacterium
ATTTAGTCAAGTCGTTAACCTCATTTGTATAGAGATTAAGATACGCTCCAAAGTAATCAGGAAGTGCAATCAATTCTATAGGTGTAACATCCGCTTGTGCAGCTTGAGAACACTGCGTTACAGCAGCCTCTCGCTGAACAACATCAGCACCTTCTTGATGCCAAACTTTTGCAGGCACACAAGATACTAAAACTATGCCTAGTAGCAAAGCTATTAAACTTGTTTTAGAAATTGATAACATAATTAAGTTTGACTTCCCTTCGCAAAAGAATAAGTGCTTTTCTTATTCTTCCAAGATCAAGCGCTTCTCAGCTTGATCAGACGGCTTCCTTGATGAAGTCATAACCTTTTTGGTCAAGTTCCATAGCAAGTTCTTTAGGACCAGACTGAACAATGCGACCTTCAAACATAACGTGTACTTTATCTGGCACGATGTAGTTAAGAAGACGCTGATAGTGTGTGATGACAAGTGCGCCGAATTCTGGGCCACGTGCAGCATTTACACCTTGAGACACAACTTTTAGTGCGTCAACATCTAGACCTGAGTCTGTTTCGTCTAGCATGGCGTATTTAGGTTCTAAAACTAGAAGCTGAAGAATCTCACTGCGTTTCTTTTCACCACCAGAAAAACCTTCATGTAAGTGACGCTCGATGATGCTCTCATCCCAATTAAGGGTATTTACAGCACTCATAATTTTGTTATAGAAATCCATAACAGGAATTTCGTCGTCTTCGTCGCGACGTGCATTGATTGCTAGGCGCAAGAAGTTGGCAATAGATACGCCTGGTACTTCTACTGGGTATTGGAATGCTAGATAAAGACCTTCTCTGGCACGCTCATCTGCTTCCATATCAAGCACATTTTCACCGTCTACAAGGACTTCACCTTGAGTTACTTCATATGCTGGGTCACCAGCAATAACCTTAGATAGTGTTGATTTGCCTGAGCCGTTTGGGCCCATTAGCGCGTGTACTTCCCCTTTAGGAACAACTAAGTTCACACCTTTTAGGATTTCTTGACCTTCCACGTTTGCGTGTAGGTTCTTAATCTCCAACTGATTACTCATATACCAAACCTCAACTGAATAATGATATTTAGGCCCTAACAATAAGAACCTAGTTTTGATCCGTAAGTATGACGCATATACAGTGTAAATAGTCATATAAATCTGCACTGTAGGACAGCATCCATAAATAGGATTCATTCCGAGTTTTAGTATATCGTTTTTGAAAAATTAATGTCGAGTATTTTAGTCAACATTGAAGTAGTTTTGTAGCTAACATCCACTAGAAGGCCATTTCAAGCAAAATTGACTTTATGAGCTTCACTTAAATCTTTTCAAAAGTCTTTCTGAGACTGCTGGGAACTGACTGGGAATAGCTATTAATCTATCTTATATCTATGTCAGTGACTTAATCGAGTACTGTACTTTTTTGCATGGTGATTTTGGGAGAAACACCAGTAAGTTTTTAGGGAGAGAAATGTTTAAACATATTGCACTATTTAGTTTGATAGCGACTATTTTTATCATTAGTGGCTGTCAAAGCACACCAGTCAATCAAGTTAATCTAGAGACTGTACCCATTACAGGACAAGAATCTGTTAGAACAACACCTATAAATGTATTAAATAAGTTTATTGTTCCACAAGCGATCACGCCACAAGCGGTTGATGTAGCAAGTGGGAATATTTTCGACAATGGTGGTTTTGAAGCTGGTCTTACAGACTGGAATGCTTGTGACTCTGCAGCAATACAACCTTCAACAGATGCCTATGAAGGTAACGCTGCGCTAAAAGTTAATGCTGGTCACTGCTTTTACCGTTCAGCAGAAGTTAGTGCTGGACAAGATTTAGTTCTAAGCTGTTATACCAAAATTCTAAGTGGTTCTGGTTGGACAGGAATGGGTATGGGCTTTGCTGATGCTAGTTGGGCAGAACTAAGCCAAGCACCTGTTGCTGTTATTACTGATACAAGCTATGCACGCTTTGACAGCATGGCAACTTCGCCAGCAAATGCAAAGTATGTAAGTATGTGGTTTTATACAGATAATCCTGCTGTGGTGGATAACTGTAGTTTGATGCTTGAAACAGAACCACCACCCCCACCTGCTACTGAAGGTAATCTAATCGATAATGGTAGGTTTGAAAATGCAACTATAGATGCTGTAGATGGTTGGTCGCTATGTAATATTAATGGCAACTTAAAACCTGAAGGAGATAAAATTGCGCTGTACAACCTTGGGTGTATTTATCAAGGTTTAAGTACAGCTGATGTTGTGGCGCTAGCTGGTAAGAACTATTCATTTAGTTGCCGTGTTATTAACACAGGTGGCTATGCATCCATGACGCTTTATCTTGGTAGTATAAGCAGTAACAACAGAAAAGTTATCGGTCCAAGTGCTTCACCAACGACTGTACAAGAGATTGAAATTACTGGCACTGCTCCTAGTAATTTAAGATTTGCTGATGTGGGTTTGTATGGTGAAGGTGATGAATTCAATAATCTGAAAGTGGAAAGTTGTTCTCTAACCGTTGATACTACTGTCAATACACAAGTAGAAAATCTTCTTTTCAACCCTTACCTCACTGAAAGAGTCATTGAGACCAATGGTAATTATGAGGAACCAAGGAATTGGCTTTTAGGCTGTGCAACCAATGGTGGATATTTTGTAGCATCTCGTGTCGGTACTAGTCAAAGACTATATGAGCCTTTAGGTTCTTATCGCCACTTTATTATTAGAAATGGTACGTGTTTAGACCAAAGGTTAACAGCTGCCGCAAGAGGAACAATCAGCGGTAAAAACTATAGCTTGGCTTGCCATGTTATGAATGGTGGTTTTATGCCCTATGAAGGTGAAAACGGTGGTTACGCTGCATTAACGATTAGCTTTGATGGTCAAGCAACTACTAAAATTATACCAAATATCTCAGAATATAGTGTCAGCCAGTTTATTGAGATTACTGGTATTGCACCTGAAAACGCAGAAGATGTTTATATTAGTCTATATAGCGAAGGTTCTTTAGCTGTATATGATTGTAGTCTTAGTCTAACCAAAAATATTATTCATATTTCAGATTGGGTACTTAGTAACCAAGTTCGTTCTAAACTTGCTTTAACAGATAGTACACCTCTTAACAAAACAAACCTTTTGGGGCTTAGAGAATTAAATTACTCAAGTAATGAAATCAATTCAAGCCTAGGTGGCACTTGTTGCAAACCTGATATCAAAAGTCTACAAGGTATAGAATTTGCAAGCAATCTCCAAAGCCTTTCTCTAAGTGGTAGTAAGGTAACGGATTTTAGTCCCTTATACGGATTGAGTGATTTAGAAAACTTAGGTTTGGGGAATAGTGGCCTGACCAATATAGATTTCCTAAGAAATATGACTCAAGTAAAAGAACTGTACTTTGGTAACAATAACATTTCTTTACCAAGGAATAACATCTCAGATATAAGTGTTCTTTTAGAAATGTCAAATCTTAGTAAGGTCACCTTTAAAAACTACAATGGTGGTAATGTTAATGCGCTTGATGCTACAAATCAAATAGCACATGAGCAAGTTATCCAGCAGCTTAGAGCTCGTGGTGTAACTGTACTAAACTAAAGTCTATTGGCTTAACTGAACAGCATCGCAGCAAGCTGAGGATCTATCGATATGAAATCTTGTCACTTAGAGTTACATTGATTTTGAAAATCTAATTCGAAGCAAGCGTCGAGGAATTCATCATCCTGCAAGTTCATTATTATACTAAACTGAAAGATAAATGTCATAGTCATGTTGTCGCTTGTATCTTCAAAAGAACCGAAAGATGAACACTTTCCAACCTATGCTTATTTTTGGCATTACGACATTCTTGATTCATTTCGGTATTAGACCTCTTAACTGTTATAAGGACAACTGAACCTCAAGCAACTAATAAAGGATTATTCAGATAGCCCATCAATAAAATGGGCTATCATTTTTATTTCTAGTATTTTAGTCAACATTGAAGTAGTTTGAAACAATTTGTAAGCAACATGCGCCAGAACGTCACATAAAGCAAAAAATGACTACATGAGATTCACTTAAATCTTTTCATAAGTCCTTCTGAGGCTAATGGGAATAGCTTAGGAATGCCTCTTAATCTAAGCTGCATATACCTTAGTGATGCTAGGGCGTACTGTTTTACTTTATGTTTCGCTGTTTTGGGAGAAACATCAAAAAAATTAGGGGAGAAAAAATGTCTAAACATCTTACGCTATTCGGTCTACTGTTAGCTATGTTTGTGATCAGTGGCTGTCAAACTACACCAATCAATGTACCAACACCAAATCAAGAACCCGTAAGAACAATACCTGTGAATGTATTGACGGAATTCATTGCCCCACAAGCTATTACGCCACAAGTTATTTTCAATCCAACTGGCAACATCTTCGAAAATGGTGGTTTCGAAAATGGTTTAACAGGTTGGGGAGTTTGCGATCCAACAGCTATAGAACTAAGTACAGATGCACATGAAGGTACAAATGCTGTAAAAGTAAATGCTGGTCAATGCTTCTACCGTTCTGCTGCAGTGAATCCTGAACAGAACTATACCTTAAGCTGCTACGCCAAAATTCTTAGTGGTTCTGCATGGACAGGCATGGGTATGGGCTTTTCTGATGTATCTTTTAATGAGCTAAGCCAAGCACCTGTTGCAATTATTAGTGGTGCCAGCTATGCACGTTATGACGCTAAAGCAACTTCACCAGCAAATGCACGCTATGTAAGCATGTGGTTCTACACCGATAACCCTGCTCTAGTTGATAGCTGTAGTTTGCTTTTAGATGAAGAACAACCTGAACCACCAACTCAAAACACGAATCTTTTAGAAAGTGCTGACTTTACCACTACAAACAGCATTGCCCCAACTGATTGGATAGCTGGTTGTGGTGGTACTTTAGTGCCAAACACTTATAATGTGTCTTTGCAAAGTGGTGCTTGTTTTGACCAAAGTTTAAGTGCAGCAGACATATCTGCACTTGCGGGTAAGAACTTTAACTATAGCTGTAGTCTTCGAAATGTAAATGGTTACGCCTCTATGAGCATCTATCTTGATGGTGTGGCGCAAAGTAAAGTCATACCGAATACACAAGGTTACCCAACAATTGAACTTTTTGGCACTGCGCCAGCACAACTTAGCAATGGCTTTGTCAGCTTATATGGTGAAGGTACTTTGAATGTTCAAGAATGTTCTTTGACTATTGAATCTGCTCCAGAACCTGAGCCTGAAAACTTACTTCAAAATAGTAGTTTTGATGCTGTTGATAATGGTTGGACTAGCTGTAGTACAAATAGTCTGAATATTGTAAATGGTAGCTTGCTTGTTTCAAGTGGTGATTGTATTTATCAAACAGTGCCAGCTACAAGTGGTGGTAGTTATCAGTTAAGTTGTGAAGCCCAGTCCACCCAAACAGGTTGGAATAACATCATCCTAGATTTCTTAGATGCGAACTGGCAAAGCACAGGCGATAAGTCATACATCTTAGTACGCAATCAAGACCTTAGAGATTATGCAATTAACCTAAATACCCCAACCAACGCTGCGCATGTTGCAGTTAGTTTTTACGCTGAAGGTCAAATAAGTGTTGATAGCTGCATCTTAAAAAGTAGTACAACTACACTCACAGATGCGAACACCCTCTTACAAAATGGCAGCTTTGAAGCTGGTAGCATTGGCATGGATGGTCGCTGTTCCCAAAGTTACACAAGCGACGCAAGCAAAGTTCGTTCGGGCATACAAGCCGTTGAACTCACAAATTCAAGTGACTGCCTAGAGTATACCTTCACAGGGCTTACACCTGGTAATTATACTTTTTCTTGTTACTATTCTGTTCAGTCAGAGTTCTTAGTTAGTGGTCCAAATGCAGCATGGGCTTATCGTACTTACTTCAATGCTGGAACTTCGGGTGCAAATGTATTACTTCCTATTGACCAGCTAGACAGTTATAGATTGCACACTATAAATCCTATTGTCAATGATTCTGGAAAAATTACGCTTGGGTTTAGTGGTCAAGGATTATTGTTTGATGATTGTAGTTTTGTTGCTCGTTAAGTAGCATTCACTTTAGCTGACTAGTCGGATAGCCCATCACTGAATGGGCTATCCTTTTTTATTTCTAGTATTTACCTAGCAAGCCACGTTGCATAGCTCGAGCCTCCGCAAGTTTATAAACAACAATACCTATAACAAAATATGCCAAGGCATTAGCTATCAACAAAATCCAATCTAGACCACTAAAATCTATCAAGGTTAGACCATCAATCATTGAATTACGTACCATAGTTGCAGCACGCACAATTGGCATAAATTCAAACAAAGGAGAAAAACCTACTGGTACAGCTACTAAACCAAAAAATGCGAATTGTGCAACTTGTAAAAACGAACCAATCTGCTTAAACAAGAGTGCCAAAGCTGCCATCATAAACCCTATGCCAATCATGCACAGGTTTAGAAATAAGAAAAGGGGTATAAGCGTAATAAAGTCAAAATTCAACCATTGTTTACTAGTAAGCATAATTGCCACAAGCACTACAGCATAGATGATTAAATTGATGAAAATTGTTGCCAACATACGACAAAAGAGGATAAACCAAGCAGGTGCTGGTGACATGTAAAGTTGTTCTAAGGTGCCACGTATGGCCTCCATATTAATTTCATAACCTATGCCTTGCATCGCCATAACAGCAATAAACCACATAATGGTAATGACAATACTATATTGGATACTGTAGTCCATAGTCTCAGGATTACCAAAAGAACTTATACCAAAAAACATGGTTAGGAAAACTGCATACATAGTCACAATTAAACTGATGGTGTTGGGCAAATATCGCTTCATTTCAATAAAGGTCTTGCTAAAGTTACTTCTCATAACATTAAGCCACAACATGAGCCACCTCACTCTCAGCAGTAATTTTCCTAAAAACTTCTTCGAAGTTAATTGTGCTTCGGTCTATAGCTTCAATGATTGTATTTTGCGACCGTAAAATATCGATAAGTTTATATATGTCACCTTCTTGCTCAAAAGTTACGTTAAAACGTTTTTGGTCTTCGGCAATTTCTACAACTGGAAAATTTCTTTCAAGCTTTTCAACTTGCTCAGTCTTTAAAAGAGTACCTAAAGTGATTTCGTAAGCTTTAGTTTCAAATAGCTTTAAAAGGTTAGCTACTTCATCATCTACGACTACTTTGCCTTTATCAATAATAACTGTTCGTTTGCACAAGTCTTGAACTACAGGCATGTCGTGGGTACTGATGATAATGGTTCGACCTTCGGCTGC
>CALHRJ010000148.1 GCA_938038395.1 uncultured Deinococcales bacterium
GAATTTGTTGAAAAACTCGTTGAAGGTAGTGAAGTAGAATTACCAGATAGCTTTGTTATTCAACAAAAACAGCACTTACTCAAAGACCTTGAAGGTAACTTAAAGAAACAAGGCTCAAACCTAAGTGCTTTCATGAAAAACCTAGCAGATGACGAAGAAGAACAAAAGAAATTTAATGACGAACTTGATCAGCAAGCAGTGTTCAATGTCAAGCGTGATCTAGTTCTAGATGCATTACTCGAATCTCGAGGCACCACCATGAGTGACCAAGAGTTCGAAAGTTCTATCAACTACTTAGCGTATAGCGAGCAAACCACTGTTAAAAAGCTAAGAAAAGATCGTGGTCCAGATTGGTTCACAAACTACCGCTATCTACTAACCCGTCAACGTGCGCTTAGAGATGCATTAGATGAAATTGTTGGCGATACGTATCCACAACCTGAACCTCAAGAAGAAGCCTTGGCCGAAGGTGCAGATACTCCAGAAGTTGAAGCTGTTGCAGATGTACCTGCTGCTGATAACCTTGTGCGTGACGGTACTGCTGAGGTTTAAGTGTGAAAACTATCAACTATCTTTTCAAAACAGATAGTTGATAGTTTTCAACGTGCGTTTTTTCAGCAAATATAAAACAGCGCTCAAAAACACGCTAATCTATTGTCTTTTTAGCTTTACCAAAATAATATACATGCCGTTTAGCAATGAAATCCTATACTTACATTAACGATTAGCTACGAACATGACGATATTGTAAGTATTCTGTAAGCTTTCCCCTTATGTTCAACCCTAAGTCTCACGATATGATACTTGCTATTGATTTACTGATGGCCTTCGTTCATACAAGAGAGTTTGAAAAGATAGTAAGAACTAGAACATCAGAGCTATAAGCGCATCATCCCTACCAGATGAAAAGGTAAACGGCGCAAAGGAGACACAGTATGCCACTTATTCCTTATGTAATTGAACAAACCAGTCGCGGTGAAAGAAGTTATGATGTCTACAGCCGCCTTTTAAAAGACCGTATTATTTTCTTAGGATCTCCTATTGATTCAGAAGTTGGCAACGTTATTGTCGCCCAACTCCTACTGCTTGAACAACAAAACCCAGAACGTGATATTCAGATTTATATCAATAGTCCAGGTGGCTCAGTTGATGCAGGTCTAGCTATCTATGACACCATGCAATTTATTTCTTCACCCGTAAGCACGATTTGTGTGGGTTTAGCAGCGTCTATGGGTGCGACGCTTTTACTTGCTGGCAGCAAGGGCAAACGATTGGCGCTACCCCACTCACGAATCATGATTCATCAACCACTGATTAGTGGTGGTGGTATTTCTGGACAAATTAGTGATATCGAAATTGAAGCTAGAGAACTTACAAGAAACAAGAAGAATTTTATTGACATCATGTCTAAGCACACCAACAAAGATGCTGAGCAAATTGTTCAAGATGTCGATAGAAATTACTGGATGAATGCAGAAGAAGCTTTAGAATACGGCATCATCGATAGCATCATTGAACCAAGAGATAAATAATTAGATGTCACAAATTCGCTGTAGTTTCTGTAATCGTTCACAATTTGATGTAAAACATCTCATTGCTGCTGAAAATGGTCATACACACATCTGTAATGATTGTGTTGATCGTATTTCTGAAATTCTAAATCGCTCACAGAAAAAGCAAAGTACACCAGACTTTAAAAATGTTTTACCACCAAGGCAAATCAAACATCAGTTAGATAACTATGTGATTGAACAAGAAGATGCGAAGAAATCGCTCTCTGTTGCAGTTTACAATCATTATCGCCGTTTGAGATATCCAGATTCCGAACTGCAAAAAGCTAACATCTTGATGATTGGTCCAAGTGGTACGGGTAAAACACTTTTAGCACAAACCTTAGCCAAAATGCTGCAAGTTCCGTTTGCAATTGCTGATGCAACCACACTAACTGAAGCTGGTTATGTTGGTGATGACGTTGAAAACATCATCGTTCGTCTTTTACAAACTGCTGATTATGATGTTGAGGCTGCTGAACGAGGCATCATCTACATTGATGAGATTGACAAGATTGCTCGTAAGGGTGAAAGTCGCAGCATTACTAGAGATGTTTCTGGTGAAGGTGTTCAGCAAGCACTGCTTAAGATTATTGAGGGCACTGTCTGCCAAGTACCGCCTCAGGGTGGTCGTAAGCACCCGCAACAAGAGCTGATAGCTGTAGATACAAGTAACATCTTGTTCATCTGTGGTGGGGCTTTTGAGGGTTTGGAAGAGAATATTAAGAATAGGGTGTCTGTGTCGAGTTTGGGATTCGGCTCGAGCTCACCCCTACTAGAAGCAGACATCGAAGCTGCGGAAAGCGAACACTTATTATCTCAAGTCATTTCAAGTGATTTGATGGGCTACGGACTTATCCCTGAGTTAATTGGTCGCTTGCCAATCATCACCAGTCTGCACGACTTAAGCATTGATGCACTTATCAATGTTCTGACTAAGCCTAAAAATGCAATTATCAAACAGTACAAAGAGTTATTTAGCCTTGAAGGTGTAGAACTTAATGTCAGTCGAGACGCACTTGAAGAAATCGCATCTAGAGCCAAAAAGCAAGGTACTGGGGCCAGGGCCCTAAGATCAATTCTAGAAAAATCATTCCTTGACCTTATGTATGAAGTTCCAGGCAGTGACATAGTATCTATTCACGTCACTGAAGATAATCTCGATCATCCTGATCTTATGCTTAATCAAGCTAAACGTGAAAAAAGCGCTTAGACAAAATATTTAGCATTCTTAATCCCATATATCTAATTTAGGTATATGGGATTTTATTTTTCCTTAGGTTTTAAGTGCTATAGTCTTTTGTTATGAGACAAGCTATTATCCTTTTTCTTTTATTATTATCTTTATCAATGTTATCCGCATGTAGTAACGAAGCAGCAATCGCAGATCCACCAACATTTTCAGGAAATAGGCTTTCAACAACAGATTTTGCGACTGCCAAAGCTTTGTTTGAAAGTAACTGTCAGAGTTGTCATGTTAACGCTCCAGTAGGTCCAGCCTTTAAGAGTCATCTACCAGCGTTTACAAAAGTAGCTAATGGGCAAACCTACCTTATCAATGCGCTTCTATTTGGTGTTGAAGGTCCAATTACAGCCAACGGTCAAGACTTCAATAGTGTTATGGCTAGTCGTGCTAATGATTTTAGTGATTCTGAAGTTGCTTTGCTACTAAACTACGGTCTTACTGGCCTAGATAACAGCGCATTATTACCAGATGACTTTAAGTTAATTACAAGCGAAGATGTAGCTAAAGAACGTCAAACATCAAAAACAAAAAGTGACGTTTTTGCTCTAAGAAATGCTTTAGAACTGCCATAATTAAACTATGCCAAATACACTGATTGTCCTAAATAAAGATGATGACACTGTAAGTTTCTACAACGAAGCAGACATGTCGCTGCTAAAGGTCGTAACGGTAGATAAAAACCCACATGAAGTTGCAGTAACTGAAGATGGCAAAAAAGCCTTCGTTTCGAATGCTGGTGGCAATACAATTTCAGTCTTTGATATGACAACGTTGAATGTTGTGGATACCATCACCCATCCTGACTTTGAATTTCCGCACGAAGCTAAAATTACGCCAGATGGTCGCATGATATTAGCAAGTACCTATGCCAATAAAGTTTGGTTCTTTCACCTCTAGAGGGGTAAAGAGGTAGAGTAAAGGATGTCCAAGACTATTCACTACACAGAAGAAGATATTGAGAAGTACAAAGTTCTGAGTGAAGTATTGCAATTAAAAGAT
>CALHRJ010000149.1 GCA_938038395.1 uncultured Deinococcales bacterium
CACCATCGAAAGTATTGATTATGTACTTTCCAGCCCAGTTAAGCTCTCCTGATTTCAATTCATTGGCAGTTATCACAGATAACAAGCGTGACGGTTCAATATCAACATCATCTTTATCGACCATATAAATTTTGTTCGCACCTGTTGCAGCACCTATGTAAACCTTACACCCAGCCTCTTCAAGTGTTGGGAAGTTTGCTTCTAAATGTTGAATAAGTTTAGTCTCTTCAACTGAACCTAATAACCAAGGGCTTCCACCATTTACAATCCCTTTTCGCATATCTATTGTTGATCGCTTGCCATGTACTGCCTTAAGGATTTCACTTGCTTCAGCATCACTAAACTCACTCCCCTGAACAAAAGCAGTCTCTTCGCTTCGCTTATTTACAATCTGCGTAATCGCAGGATAAGTCATAACCTCAGTTTCAAAGGCTTCCACACCATACAAATCTATAAAGACCTCAAGCGAATAGCGCTCACTCACCGATTGCCTTAAAGACTTACCATAGATATTTTTAGTCCATCTATCTGTACAGATAAAAGAAAGTTTGCCATCTTCTTTAAGTAAAGACAATGACTTTTCAAAAAAAGCAACGTACAAATCTGCACGGTCTTTCATAGTTGTAAAACGTTCACGGTATGTTTTTAAAAGTGGTTTTGGGATACTCTCTAAACGCACGTAGGGCGGATTACCGATAATGTGCGTGAAGTTTGCTTCTAAGGGTTCTAGTAAGAAGTCAGCTTGCAAAAACCAGTTATCTAGTAATTGGCTTATATCTTTTTCTTTGTAGTTGTGGTGGGTTAAGAGTTTATGGACTTTTGATTTGGTTATGGTCAGGCTCGAGCCTACTAAATCCACCGCCAACAGCTTCCCCATTAACAGCTCAATGCTAGGTTTATCTTTTAGCAACCAAGCCACAATCGCAACTACAAATTCACCTTCGCCACAAGATGGTTCTAGAATCCGCACATCTGCTAGATCTACATCATCACCAAGACCTATGACCTTAAGCATAAAAGAAACAACTTCAGGTTTTGTATAAACCTGACCTTTGTTGCCTTCGGCGTGTTCCCACTTGCTTATTTCTTGGCTTAGTTCTTGTTGTAGGTTTTCAGGTAAATCTATAGACATAAAAAAGGCTCAAATCAGGAGTATGGGTAAGGCTCGAGCCTTGAGTATATCCTAATCTGAGCCAAACTTAACGTAACTATCTACCCGTTTAAAGTTCTAGATTAGTTGTAAAAGCGTAATTCTTCTAAAGCAGAAATAGCATCTTTCTGCCCCTGCTCAGCAGCAAGCTCAAAAAAACGGTAGGCCTCATCTAAATCAATTTCGATACCTTGACCATACAAATACATCAAACCAAGCGTATGTTGTGCATCGCTATTATTCTTCGCAGCTGCCATTTCAAGCCATTCCAAAGCTGTTTCATAGTTTTGTTCCACAGCTTGCCCAAGTCGGTATGCCTCTCCTATATTGAATTGACTATCTGATAATTCTGGCTCGAGCTCCAACGCTTTTTGAAACCATTCCATTGCTATAACATAATCTAATTCAACACCAGACCCAAACTTGTAAAGCCTTCCTATATTATTAGCTGAAATAGCTGCACCTTGTTCGTATGCTTTCATAAACCAGAACATTGCTTCAGCATAATCTTGATTCCCGCCCTGACCTTCCAAATACATTGAACCCAAATTGTTTTGAGCTGCAACATCACCTTGTTCAGCAGTGAGTAAATATAGAGCTCGAGCCTTTTCAAAATCTTGCGCTACACCATTGCCTAGGTGATAGGCTTGGGCTAAATTAGTTTGTGCCGATATATCACCTTGTTCAGCAGCTAATCTGTACCAACGAACAGCTTCTTCAAAATCTTGCACTACACCGTTACCACTATAATAAGCATTTCCAAGACCATTTTGACTTCTTGAATATCCTTGTTCAGCAGCTAAACGAAACCAAACTACAGCCTCCTCTAAATCTTGTTCTACGCCTTTTCCCAAATAATACAAATTAGCTAAAGCGTTTTGACTCTGTGGCAAATTCTGTTCGGCTGCTAAGCGATACCAATAGACCGCCTTCACTAAATCCTGTTCTACTCCCTTGCCCACTTCATAAGCAATTCCTAGTGCATTTTGGCTCAATCCATAGTCTTGTTCAGCCGACAAACGATATAGTTTTATAGACTCTATTAAATCTTGTTCTACACCCTTTCCAAACTCATAAGCATAAGCTAATAAATACTGTGCTATAGAATCACCTTGTTCAGCAGCCAAAAGGTACCAATAAACAGCTTCTTCAATATTCTTGTCGACAACTACGCCAAGCCTGTAGGCATTACCAAGACTAGTTTGACCTTGCGAATAACCTTGCTCAGCAGATAATCGATACCAGCGGATAGCCTCTACGATATCTGTTTCTACACCTAACCCATATTCGTATGCATATCCTAATCTATATTGTGAATCTTTATCATTTTGCTCTGCAGCTAACCTATGCCAATAGACCGCTTTTACTAAATCTTTTTCTACACCAGATCCATTGCTGTAAGCATAAGCCAGTGCATTCTGACTTGCAGAATTACCTTGTTCAGCTGAGAGGCTAAAAAGAATCGCTGCTTGAACTTCATCTTTAGCAGTTCCACTACCGTTTAGATAAGCAAATCCCAAATTGTATTGCGCATAAGAATTTCCCTGATTTGCAGCCAAGGTATACCAATAGAAAGCATCCTCTAAACTTACTTCAGTACCTTTACCATCCCTAAAAGCATCTGCGACTGCTTTTTGAGCACCGTTATCTCCTTGTTCTGCTGAAAGAAGAAACAAAGAAAATGCTTTACTATAGTTCTGCTCTACAAAGTCCCCGTTTTTATACATTAAAGCAACAAAATATTGGGCTAGTTTATCAGCTTTTTCAACTCTAATACTTAATAATTCAAACGAACTTTCGAAGTCTTGTTCAAAGCCATTGCTACCATAATAGTAATTGATTCCTAATTGTAACTGAGCTTGGCCATGATTTTGCGCTGCTGCTAATTCAAGCCAGTAGCGATGCTTATCCAAATCTCGTTCTACTGCATCACCATCACGATAGAAAATTCCTAAGTTAAATTGTGCAATAGCATAATCTTGTTTTGCTGCTGCCTCAAGTAAACTTACTGACGCTTCATAATTACGCTCAATTCCTCTAGCAAAGTAATAACTGATGGCTAATTCAGTTTGTGCAGGTGCATAGCCTTGTTGAGCAGCTCGTAAGTAAAAGTTATTTGCCAGTTCATAATCCTGTATAGTGTCTTCAGCATAAGCATATTTTAATCCTAAAGCGTAAAGTGCTAGCACAAAATCCTGCTCCGCAGCCAATTCCAAATACTTATCAGCTTTTTCCAAATCTTGGTCTAGTACATAAGGATTAGAATACTCAAGACCTAAACCATACAGGGCTGCTGCATAATTTTGCTCACTAGCTGCTAAATAAAGTGCTAACGATTCTTCATGTCTATTTTGTGTTAATAAGACTCTTCCATATAAATACTGAGCTCTAGCCAACTTTGGGTTTTTTGCCAAATAGGCTTTACATGCAATAGCAGCCTTTTTAATCAGTATATCTTCAAACTCAACACCGTTTATTCCTTCAGGATTATTTGGGTCATAGGGGTGACTTGCAAGCTCATCACAACTCTGTTTAACAACTATCTCTTGAGCCCATACAAGAGAATATATGAATAGTATAGAAATGAAAGCTAACAAGCAAAGTTTTCTTTTAAGTTTCATTTTACCTTTCTACTCCCAGCGAAAATCCAATCGATAATACCCAAATACGTTTTGCTAAAGACTAATACCGAAGTGAATCAAGAATGTCATAATCACAAACAAAAAGAAGTCTATGAAAGTGCTTCCCCTTCGTTTTTTTTGATGAATGACCCAATAATAGGATTATGATATTTATCTTTCTGGTTAGTACGAACGCGTCCTAAAATAAAATCATAATGCGATAAGCTTTAAAGTTTTGCTATAGACCACTTCCAAAGAGGATATCAAGAAATACCATTTAAATTTGCTTGAGCTAAACTGCG
>CALHRJ010000150.1 GCA_938038395.1 uncultured Deinococcales bacterium
GTAACCGCTACCTCATGAGCCACTTGGGTGAGAACTTAGCAACTAAAGGCTACGTGACTGTGTCAATCGACCATACAGACAGTACTTACAGTGACCAAGGTGCATTTGGTAGTACACTACTCAACCGCTCACTCGATCAATTATTCGTTTTAGAACAAATGGCAAACATTGGCGCAGCCAATGGCGATAGTAACCTTGCAGGTATGATAGATGTCGATAACACAGGTATCATCGGCTACTCTATGGGTGGCTACGGCGCTGTAAATGTTGCAGGTGGTGGCTACACTGCTGCAAGCGTTGCTTACCCTTGGGGTACGCCAAGTGGCGCACTTGAAGTTCGCCAAGACGGCAATAAAGAATTCGAAGATAGCAAAGATAACCGCATCAAAGCCTTTATGGCTTTTGCACCTTGGGGTATGAATACTGGCTTCTGGGATGCTGAAGGTCTTAAGGGAATCGATAAACCAATCATGTTTGTAGCAGGTAGTAAAGATGATGTTTCAGGCTATGAAAATGGAATCAAAGCTATCTACGACCACAGTATAAATGCAGAACGCTACTTATTAACCTTAGAAAATGCAAACCACAATTCAGGTGCAGGCATGGAAGCCCCTGTCGAAACTTGGCAACCAAGTGAGACACTTCCTTTCGTACCGTTTGAGCACTATGCAGATGCTGTTTGGGATACAACACGTATGAATAACATTGCCCAACACTTTGCAACAGCGTTCTTTGGTAAATACGTTATGCAAGATAACAGCATGGACGACTACCTTGACCTTGTAGAAAATGCAGAAGATGGTGTTTGGGCAGTTGATGATGCTGGCGAAGAACAAGAAGACCATAGCTACTGGAAGGGTTTCCCAAATAGAACCGCACTTGGATTAAGTCTTATGCAAGGAAAGCCTGAATAAAAACCTAGAAATCTAACATCAATTGATTTTTCACCCTGACTAATTCTATATAGTCAGGGTTCTTTTATTTCTCCATACGGTCAAAACTTATACATCCACACTTATCAAAAGTGGCAATTAAATGAGAAAAACAGGTATACTATGTATAACAAAAAATTTTGGAGGTATTTCAATGCAGTTTAAGCGTTTAGCTTTGCTGATTCCCATATTTATCGTAACTTTGGTGGTCAGTTCTTGTAACACATCTTCACCTACAACTAAAGAAATAGGCTTACCAACTTTAGATGCAGGCGTATGGAACGAATTTGCAGGCGGTGGCGAAACAAAATGTGCTGATGGCTCAGACTATAAGTACTATGCTTACAAAGGCTCTGAAAACAAAGTAGTCATAGATTTTCAGGGTGGCGGTGCTTGTTGGGATGCGCTAAGTTGTTCTCCTTTGGGAAGCTACACAAAAAATGTAGTTGGTTCTCCATCAGAAATAGGCTATAACGGTATTTACGACCGTAGTAATGAAGCTAATCCTATCAAAGATTGGTTTCACGTCTTTACGCCTTACTGTACTGGCGACATACACATAGGTAACAACGATGCAGAGTACACCACTTCAACTGTTACGAATACTGTTTATCACCGTGGTGCAATAAATGCACAAGCTGTCCTTGATTGGACATTTCAAGAGTTCGAGAAACCTGAGGCAATCTTTGTTACAGGTTGTAGTGCTGGCGCTTACGGTGCAATTGCGTGGACTGAAACAATCCGCAAACACTATGGAAACGATGTCCCCCTCTATCAACTTGGTGACTGTGGCGCAGGGATTTCAGCAGATGGTTTTGAAAAAGTTCTGGAAACTTCATGGGGCCTAGAAAATAGCAGTGTAGTTCAAGGTAAGGACTTTACAAAAACCTTTACACAAGATACCTATATCGAAACTGCAAACACTTATAGCGACGTAACTCTGACGCAATACAATACGACTAGAGATGAGACGCAAGTTGGTTTTTATAGCTTTGGAAAAGGTTTATTTACTCCAACAGTTACTGAAATAACTGAGTGGTCTGTAGGCTTGCAAACTTCTATGTCAACTATTGAAGCACAAACAAGTTCTGGCAATAACTTTGCTTCTTACACAGCTGAGTATGAGGCAAACCCAGTCACCACACTTACGCAACATTGTGTGATTAACCGACCTGACATGTATACGGTGGAGCAAAGCGGCTCGAGCCTCCTAACATGGATAACTGACTTGGTAAATGGTAATTCAATCACTTCAGTAACAGCCCCTCCCCTAGTAAGTACGCCATAACTAACCTTAAATCGCAACAAAAAAGGAAGCATCCGTTAAAAGATGCTTCCTTTTTTCGTGTTTAAAATAACCTAGTAAAACTTTTTAGTGCCCTGACAACTTCGCATTCGGTTCATCATAAACCGCAATTTTATTGATAAGCGTTTCACTATCTTTATTCATACCTTTAAGCACAACAGGAATACCACGTTCTCTAAAGCTAAGCACAATCTTATCAATCGCTGCAACCGCAGTACCGTCCCAAAGGTGGGTGTGGCTTAGATCCAAGACAACTTCATTCAAATCTTCAGTGTAATCAAACTCATTTAAGAAGTCTTCAGTACTTACAAAAAAGAGTTGACCTTGAACAGTGTAGGTTCTACGTTTTACATTTTCGTCCAGAATACTATCTACATGTATAAGCTTTGCAATCTTACGTGCAAAGAATAAGCAGCTAAGAAGTACACCAACAAGCACTCCCCACGCAAGATTATGCGTCAGCAATACTGTGGCTACAGTAGCAATCATAACAATGCTGTCGCTCTTAGGGTAGGTGAGCATATTAGGTAAGCTCTTCCAATCAAAGGTATTAATTGCAACCATTATCATAACTGCGACCAATGCACCCATTGGAATAATCTTAAGAACTGGACCTAAGAAAACTATAAAGATAAGTAGGTAAATGCCTGCACTTAAGGTACTTAGGCGGGTACGTCCACCACTACTTACATTGATAACTGATTGACCAATCATAGCGCAACCAGCCATGCCACCAAAAAAGCCAGTAATCATATTTGCAATACCTTGACCTCTTGCTTCACGGTTTTTGTTACTGCCTGTGTCAGTCATATCATCAACGATACTTGCAGTAAGTAGTGACTCAATAAGACCAACCATGGCTAAGGGTAATGCATAAGGCAAGATAATCATGAGTGTTTCTAGATTAAGTGGCACAGTTGGAATATGGAATGGTGGCAGTGTAGAAGGAATAATGCCCATGTCACCTACAGTGGACAAAGACGTTTTTGCAATGAGTGTAAAGGCTGTAATAGCAACAATTGCAATCAGCGGTGAAGGAATCGCTTTCGTAATACGAGGGAAAAGATAGATAATGGCCAGACCAATCGCAACCACTGCGTAGATGAGCCAGCCTTGACCTTGGAAGTGCTCGAGCTGTGCCTGAAATATAAGTATCGCCAGCGCATTGACAAATCCAATCATCACGGCCTTCGGCACGAACTTCATGTAGCGCCCTAAACGAAACACGCCAAAGAGTACTTGTATACCACCTGTTAAAATCGTGGTTGCAAAAAGATACTCCAAGCCATGGTCCTTAACCAAGGTAATCATGAGCAAAGCCATTGCGCCAGTCGCTGCACTAATCATGGCAGGACGTCCACCAGTAAAAGAGGTAATAATGGCTATACAAAAACTAGCATAAAGTCCAACCTTCGGGTCAACCCCAGCAATGATGCTAAAAGCAATTGCTTCAGGAATAAGTGCTAAAGCTACAACTAAACCAGAAAGCAAGTCACCTTTGGTATTACTGAACCACTCAGCTTTAATATCAGATAGTGATGGTATTGAAAAATTTGATTGTGGTGTCGGAGGTGATTTTATCATTAGAAGTATCCTTAGAACTATTTTTAGTGCGTTTATTAGTTTAGGTGACGGGGCGTAGTGATTTATTACTCGGCAACATAAACCCTTAAGACACCTTTCAATCAACCTGTCTTAACAACTACTGACTATAGGAAGTTGCAAAACATATTGAGATTACAAATCGTATTGAACTAATCTGTACTAAATTTTGGGGGTTCAGACGGAAAGTGCCTGCGCTTACTATTATGGTCTATTTGTGATTAAAATTGCAAGCTACTTTGTCACGTAGCTGACAGACCTGTAAAAAAAAACTGGTCCCTACTCTTAAAATCAACAAATATCCCGTATAGAAAGTCAAACGATACCTTGACATATCTATATCAACACCTTAATATATGTATATGCATGTAATTGAGGAAGATGAATCATCTTCTATCCCTCAACTCAATAAAGAAAGTCCTAGGTATTGTTTGAACGCAAGTATCCGTAAAGCAAGCCGTGTAATTACCTCACTTTATTCAGATGCTATGGATAGCTCAGATTTACAAGGTACACAATTTACTTTGCTATCTACACTTTCAGGAATGAAGGAAACAACAATTGGTGCATTAAGCGATTACTTAGTCATGGATCAAACAACCGTTACACGCAGTATCCATCTGCTAAAAAAAGCTGGTTATGTTGAAACTGTAAAAGGCGAAGATCGTCGTCAACGTATTATCCGTTTGACAGCAGAAGGGAAAAAAATATTAAAAAGTAGTTATCCACTTTGGTTAGACGCTCAGACTGAGCTATGGGAAAAGCTTGGTAATGAGAAGGCAAGCCTGCTGCTCGAGCTGAGTAATAAAATTATCGAACTACATCAAGAAAGTTAAATTTTTTAGTTATTTATATGTATATACATGCAAATAGAGGAAAGGAATTTCAAATGGAGCTATCAGCAATACAAACATATTTATCTACAGTTGTTATCATGGGGGTTGGTACATTTATCCTAATGGCAAGTAGCGCTTACCTTGGTTATGCATCATCTCAACTTAGACAAAACAAATCACAGCAGGAACAAAATACCATTAGTAATGTAGTCTGGTATTTATTAGCACTAATTGCATTGTGGTTCTCGGTTGCTTTAGCAGCAAGCACAGGTAATTTCACTTCTATACCCTTAGTCGTACCGTTCGCGCTTGTACCTATTATCGGCGGAGCACTACTTTCGTTTCAACCAAAGCTCAAGAAGCTTATTGAAACGATTCCTACACATTGGCTTATATATTTACAAACTTATCGAATTGCTGGTGGTCTGTTTATTTTCCCCTATATGACTGAAGGCATCTTAACACAAGGGTTCTCAATCAATGCAGGTATTGGTGATATGTTGACAGGTATTTTAGCGCTGCCAGTTGCATGGTTAGTTCTAAAACATGGTGCTGGTAAAACATGGGTGAGAACAGCATTTTATGCTTGGACTGCACTTGGCATTCTTGATCTTATTGTTGCTTTTGGCTCTGCAGGCTATTTTGGCTTTGCTGTTGAAGGTGTGCAACCACTCTTTCCAATTACAACAATCCCACTCTTTTTTGGTCCACCGTTTGGAATTTTAATACACATCATTACGGTTAGAAACTTTCAGTTGAGACAGCAAACCTAATCAAAAAAAAGAGGATGGTTTAAACCATCCTCTTGAAATTTCTTTAGCTATTGTCTAACTTATCTAGCGTACTCAACCGCACGTGATTCACGAACCACAGTCACCTGTACCTGACCCGGATATTCCATATCCTGCTCAATGCGGTTTGCAACATCTCTAGCTAGCAATGTCGCAGAACTATCAGTAACTTTCTCTGGTTCAACAATTATCCGAATCTCACGACCCGCTTGAATCGCATAAGAATTATTGACACCAGGGAAGCTATTAGCAATTGCTTCCAGATTCTCAAGACGGCGCAAGTAACTTTCTAAGCTCTCACGTCTTGCACCCGGACGAGATGCTGAGATGGCATCTGCCGCAGCCACAATCACTGGATAAAGTGTTTCGGCTTGTTCCAAATCGTGGTGATTCGCAATCGCGTCAATCACTTCTGGAGACTCACCAAAGCGCTTGCCTAAAGTCGCGCCAATCTCGGTGTGCGTACCTTCGATTTCACGATCAATAGATTTACCGATATCATGAAGTAAACCTGCACGTCGTGCCAAAGTTTCGTCTAAGCCCACTTCAACTGCAATCATGCCAGTTAAGTGCGCCACTTGCACGGAGTGCTGCAAAACATTTTGCCCGTAGCTAGTACGGAAATGCATGCGACCAAGAAGTTGCAATAAGCCTGGCTTTAGACCAACAACATTGGTTTCAAGCGCAGCTTCATCGCCTCTTTCACGAATATAGTTCTGCATCTCCTGTTGCGACTTGGTAACAAGCTCTTCAATTCTCGCAGGATGGATGCGGCCATCAGCTACTAATTCTACTAGTGCTAGCTTGGCAACCTCTCGACGTAGGGGGTTAAACGATGACAAGAGTACAGCTTCTGGTGTGTCATCAATGATTAAATCCACACCTGTTAACGATTCAAAAGCGCGAATGTTGCGGCCTTCACGACCAATGATTCGACCTTTCATAGCATCGGTTGGAATCGGTACGACTGTTACGCTTATTGCAGCCGAAACCTCACTCGCAGAGCGTTGGATTGCCTGCGTGATGATGTTATTTGACTTGCGCTTTGCCTCGATATCTGCTTTCTCAATTTCAGTGCGGATACGTACAGCTTTTTCGCGCTCGAGCTCTTCGTCTAGCTTAGACATAATCTGCTCTTTAGCTTGCTCTGGCGTAAGACCTGCAATCTCGTAGCGCTGATTATCTATGTCTTCTTGTTGTTGACCCAGAGTTTCTTCCCAAGCTTTGAGAGTTTCATCTTTTTGGTCATAGGCTATTTCTTGTTCGTCAAGTTTAATTGCGCGGGTATCCAACTGTTCTGCACGTTGGTCTAGTCTTTCACGTTCACGTTTAATTTCATCACGCTCAGTTTTTACACTTTCGCGCTCGAGCTTAAGTTCTTCACGTCCTTCAAGTTGCGAAGCCCGCTCACGTTCAATTTCTGCACGACCACGTCGGGTTTCATCTTCAAACCGCTCACGGTCTCGTGTCATTTCACCATCGAACTGCTTGCGACTTCGTTCAGACTCTTGCTCGAAGCGCACATTAGCTCGTCTAAGTTGTTCTCGCCCTGTTTCTTCAGCTTCTTGTATTAATTTCTTTGCATCAGTTCGAGCGAGTTTTACAATACCGTCGGCATCTGCCTCGGCTTTCTTTAAAGTTTCTTTGTCTTTTTGCTGACGTTGCATGAGGCCAGTAAAAAAGCCACCGCCACCGCCAACAAGAAGTCCAAAGATTGCGGCAAAAATAGCAGCAATCACAACCCACCTTCAATTTCACACTACAGTTGCTAATTCGCATCAGACGGCTTTAGTATCAGCAACCTCTGTATATTATTTTTTGCAAGCCTCCTAAAACGTTGCGATAATTGAAAATTACTCAATTTCTCCGCCTGAGCACGTTCATAGGGGCAGCATATTGTCTAAAGTTCTGAACTTGTGCCTACCATTTGTTTTACGGAAGGACATCACAACAAAAGCGAAATACCAAAAACGGTAACAGCTGCAGTAAAATCACAGCAAAAACTGGGGATAACTCAGTAAAACCACTTCAACCAAAACCTATTTAGTCTAATAGTTTTACACTGTTTTACACCGTTTACACCGCTCTACACCACGTTAAACTGTTTAAAACAGCCTAACCTGTGAGACCAAAACCGCACTACTTGTGATAGCTTTGTCACAAGCACAGCTCTAAAGCTAACATTGTATCAGGTTTTACACCCAATGTGCTGATTTCTTCTCATATTTTTATTGGAAATAGCCTTAATCAGCATTAGAAATAGCATAAGCAACTAATTACTCACTGCTAATTCTTAGCTTAAACATGCCTTACCTATGCAAAAACACCGTTAAATAAGGCATTTGAACCATTTTGATAAAAAGATAAAGCTCAACTTAACAATTCTAAAAGCACGACTAAAGCGGCCAGTGCCATACGCTCTTTTTGCCAACCAAAGCTTAATGTAGGCATTCTTAGTGCTTTTATTGCAACTTCCCCTTTGTAATGAGCCACAATCTTCACTACTTTGGCTGCCTTACCAGCTTCAGAAAGTGCATCTTCTAAGGAACCAATTACCAAACTGCAATCAGATTGCCAATCCGCTTGTACCTTTTTAGCCATAAGTTCAGCAGTGCCTTCATCACCTAAAGTTTCAGTGATTCCCCAATGATTAGCTGCAGTTTGATTACTAACTAAAACTGAACCTAGCAATCGGTCATCTTGTTTGAGGCTTTTAGCAGCAGCCACCAACATATTGCTAATGTGCCCACCAGATGCAACTTCCACAACGCTAAGTTTGAGACCAAGTGCAGCAAGTCTTTCAATTACTAATTTTGGTAAGTTATCCTCATCAGTTCCCCAAACATGCCCTGCAAGCTTTTCTTCCACTTCGGTAAGTACGGGTGTTGCAATTGCCAAAGCTTCCGCTTCGCTTTGCCCTTTAGCAGCAACACGTACATGAACACCATCTTGTTTGGCGTAGGTTGCGACACTCGGATTTGAAGATTGCGTAAGCTCATCGCCTAAAACTTCTGCAAGCATCGATTCGCCCATATCAAAGGTTTTAAAGATTTTGGCAAAAAAGACAGCACCAGGTAACTCTAAACGTGGCAATACTTCATTTGCCCACATAGGTTTTAATTCTCTAGGTGGACCGGGTAGAGCTACAACAACTTTTTTTGCACCATCACGATTAAGTGTTACAAACCAACCTGGCGCAGTACCGTTTGGGTTAAGTAAAGATACTGCTGATGAGATAAGCCACGCTTGTTTTAGATTTTTTTCTGGCATCTCTCGACTAAAACGTGAAAATAAATCACGTAGAGTCTTTTCCAAGTCAGCATCGACCACTGGTGTTTCGCCAGCCACTGCTGCAATCGCTTCACGGGTCATGTCGTCATCGGTTGGACCAAGTCCACCACACATAAGCACAACATCACTTCTAGAAAGCGCCAATTCAATTGCAGACTTGATGCGCTCTAGGTTATCGCCGACACGCTGCGACCAAAGTACATCAACACCTTGTTGAGATAGTTCATTGGCGAGCCAAGCGCTGTTTGTATCGACGATCTCACCAAGTAGAAGCTCTGTGCCTACACTTAGCATTTCTGCTTGCATTACTTTATTCCCTTAGCTTCAAAGGAAGCGTGGACATTTAGATATTGTAACCAAGCTTTAGCAGAGATTGGACCAAAGTCATTTTGTGGGATTTTATCGTGTTTTGTTTCTGTACCAAGCTCTAAGCGTCTGGCGATTTCTATTGTCTTGGCTCGAGCCTCCCCAAAACTCTCCCCCAACTCACTCCAAGTTAAACCTTCAGCAGGTGCATAATCATAGTTTTCATCTTGAACAACACCTTCGCTATATTCATCAACAAAAAACAACGCCATACGGTTCTGACCCCAGCGTTCAATTGCAATAATATGACGTAGCTTTGCAATAGCTTTTTCAGAATCACCCATTTTTTCAGACCCAGCTACAGCATCAAATGCATCTATCCGTGATTTAATTTC
>CALHRJ010000151.1 GCA_938038395.1 uncultured Deinococcales bacterium
TGATGCTACACTAGATAAAATCGAAAGCTATACTGACCGCATCCTTAACGAAGTTGGTGTCCTCTTTGAAGAAGAACAAGCCTTAAAGCTTTGGCACTCTGTTGATGACAAAATAGCAAAAGTTGAAGGTGAACGTGTTTACTTTAGTGGTGAGGCTTTAAGAGAAATCATTCGGGCAACTGCACCTAGTAGCTTTACACTTCATGCTAGGAACCCTGAAAAGAATACAGTTATTGGTGAAGGCAAAGCTGTGTTTGCGCCTATCTATGGTGCCCCGAAAGTTCAATATACAGATGAACAGGGGGTGCGCTCGAGCCACCTTGGAACCCTCGCTGATTACCACAACCTTGTCACCCTCGCCCATGAATCAGATGCTTTACAAAATACTAGCTTTATGCTCTGCGTAGTTCACGACTATGAGGAGGCTCGAGCCCACGAACACATGCTAAAAGCTCATCTAGAACTCTCTGATAAACCCTTTATCAATAGCATCCTCTCGCCAGACTTAACCACTAAAGGCATAGAATTAGTTTCTTCAGAAGTCGGTACATCTATACAAGACAAACCTTACCTACTCCACCTCATCAACAGCACTCCCCCATTGCGTTTTCAAGTCAATCCTTTAAGCTGTCTGAAAGTTGCTATAGAACATGGTCAACCTTGCATTGTCACAGCCTATTTAATGATGGGAGCTATGGCACCAGTAACGCTCATGGGTGCAATCGCACAAGGCTACGCAGAAGTGCTAGCAGGTCTAGCACTAACACAACTCTATAATCCTGGTACGCCAGTTTTGTTTGGACTGTATAGCATTCCATTTTCTATGAAGCGCATGCTGCCAACCTTTGGCGACCCGCTATCCATGCATACACAAGCAATCTGTAGACAACTCGCTAATCGCTTAAACTTACCCGCACTTGGTTATGGTGGCAAAAGCACCTCAAAAGTTGATGATTTTCAAGCTGGCTTTGAAGCTGGTATGTCTACACTCACTGCTTATCATCAGCAGGAAGATTTTATTTTACATGTCGCTGGTTGGTTAGAATCTGGTAGATGTGTTGATGTGGAAAAATTTAAGCGTGAAGCAGAACAGCTCAAACATTTTATCTGAGCTAGTACAACAACAACTGATACTAACAGAGCCTTCTTTGGAGACTAAACTGCAAAAAGCTTATGGGTACAGAACTCTCAGATTAATTGAAACTAGCAAACCTTATATTTTCACTTGTTAAAGCACTAGTCTAATTCACGCTACACTACTTAACATTCTATTATTCAGAAAATAATTTCTTTGCTTTCACAGGGCCACCCGACCACTTAACCGTTTCACCCTCTACACAAATTATTGTACAGAATTTTGACTCTGCATACTGCACTGCATCATCAATACTTTCATGCAAAATACAATCTGCTAAAAACTTAGTGTCTTTTTGTTGCCAAGGCGAGCCATTTTTTGTTGTATAAATCTTGAGGTCTTGCTCAGTAATAGTTATCTGATCAGCTATCACACCAGAAACCATATCATTAGCCATATCATTAGATAGTGCTTCTGTCAGTCCTATCTCTTTTAAATCTATAATGTCACTCATGTTGTCCTATCATGCCTCTAGAACATCTTGGCTCTAGATTCCACTAGGCTAAACTCTATTTTTGTCACCTATGAAACATGGACTATGCACAAGCAACAACCTCTCTTTATTTATTGTGATTCCCAATGTATGACACAAGATATTTATGCTGTAGATTTCCCTATTTAATCTATTGAACCAGCAACTCTAGGCCATAAATGCTAAACGGATGTCTAACAAGAAGATGATGTATCCGTACTGTAGAAAGTGAGCGTAAACACAATGTTAGGCACTTTCTTTATTCTCTAAAAGAATTAGAGAACCTATGAAACAATGTTACATGTGTACTAATTTCAGTACACGCACTTAAAGCAACCAATCGATAAAATATCAACAAATACTTGATAAGCCTAGTCACTAGGCAAAAATCAGCATCTAGTCAGGCATTTTTCTGATAAACTTTATACAGCTTCTTACATAACAGGACGACTTCTTTAGACAGGGTTTTTAAAGATATACAGCACAATATCTTAAGAAATCTCAATACCTAGTCAGATTTGTTTTGTGGAACAGGCAAATTCACTTGAAAAAGGTCGTTCTTTAGATTATTTAGACCTTGGTATGAATATGAATCTACTACTCGGAATCGACACTGGCGGCACTTATACCGACGCGGTAATTTTGGAATCAAGTAGCAAAAAAGTACTTGCCAAAGCAAAAGCCCTCACAACGCATCAGCAGCTAGAACTTGGCATTAGCGAAGCAATAGGTGCTGTGCTTAAAGAATCTGCTATTGATACGAAGAACATCGCACTTGTCTCTGTTTCTACCACGCTTGCAACAAATGCAGTTGTGGAAGGCATCAGCCAAAAAAGCTGTGCAGTGCTGATTGGTATGGAAAAAGCTATCAGACCAGAACTAGAAGCTGTTTTAGAACAACACGACGTTGTCTATCTCTCTGGTGGGCATGATGGGTCAGGACAAGCTGTTGATGAGCTTTCACTCAGTAATTTAGAGGAATACCTTGCAGAAAAGGGTGATAGCGTATCTGCCTTTGCCCTTACGTCCTACTTTTCAGTTCGTAATCCTGAGCATGAACTCACAGCTAAAAAGCTAATTATGGATACAGTCAATAAACCAGTAACCTGCAGTCATGAACTTGCCCATGCGCTGAATGCATCTCAAAGGGCAGTAACTTGTGTATTGAATGCTGGACTGATTGGCATGATTGATGATTTTATCAATGCAATTGAAAACTCTTTAAAAACCTATGGTGTAGCTGCACCTCTTATGATTGTTAAAGGCGATGGCTCACTCATCGCAGCTGAAGAAGCTAAAAAACGCCCTGTGGAAACAATGCTCTCTGGTCCAGCAGCAAGTCTAGTTGGTGCGTCTTACCTTGCAGATGCAGAAAATGCAATCATCTCTGATATTGGTGGTACGACCACTGATATTGCCATTTTGACAGATGGTCAACCCAAACTACGTGATGAAGGCATATCGATTGCAGGTTGGCGTACGATGGTCAAAGCTGTGGATATGCACACCTTTGGACTAGGTGGCGATAGTCAAGTTGGCTTGGTTCACGAAGGTTTAGTAACGAAGATTTCACTTGGACCTAGACGGGTTATACCAATTAGCCTATTTGCAAAAGAGAATCCTGAGCTTGTTCATAATGCACTCGATAGACAGTTAGAAAGTATGTTTCCTAGAGAGCATGACGGTGAATTTGTGAAGCTGATTAGCGAGGCTCGAGCCTCGGACACCTCCCTCTCAACCATCGAACAGGACATCCTAAACAAACTAGCCAACGGCCCTACAAGATTCGATGACATCATCGAAAACAGTCGCTCCATGAGTGCTGTAAGTCGTCTACTAAAAGCAAAACGCATCGCAATATCAGCCTTCACCCCATCAGATGCTTCACACGTTGTGGGCGGCTACGATATATGGGATGGCGAAGCAGCCAAAAAAGCAGCTCAGATTTTTGCAAATAGAAGAAACAACAAAGGCTTAGTCGTAGCAGAAAGCCCAGAAGAATTAAGTAACTGGGTTATAGACACTCTCAAACGCCGCTCTGCTGAAGTCATCTTAGATACTGCTTTTGTTGCAGATGGGTCAGAAAATAGCCTAGCTACTGCCAAAGAACTTAGTGCTGCTAGTCAACATCCACTTATCAAAGCCGCACTAAATAAGCAATACAGCATCATAGATTTATCACTTGGCATCAACCTACCAGTCATTGGTCTAGGTGCATCTGCTGCAACCTATTATCCTGCAGTTGGTGATATCCTAAATACCAAAGCCGTTATACCAGAACATGCAGAAGT
>CALHRJ010000152.1 GCA_938038395.1 uncultured Deinococcales bacterium
TATGTTCTTTTTTAATCTTACCCAGAAGGTAGTTTGTACTCATGGCTAAAAAAGAAAAGGCTTCTAAAAAAGCTTCTAAGACGCCAAAGGGTATAGTAGAGAAGAAAGCTGCAAATAAGATAAGAGTAAAAAAACAGAAAAAGCAAAAACGCACTAAAGAGATGGTAACAAGTAATACGGGAGAAAAATCGAAAGTTAAGGGCAAAGAAAAAGGTTTAGGAATGGCAGATAAAACGTTTTGGAACATTAAAGGAGATTTTCTTCTAAGTTGTAATTGTGACTTGTTTTGCCCATGTGTAATTTCAGTGGGTAAAGCAGAACCTACTTATGGCAAGTGTTACTCATGGTGGATGATTCATATTGAAGAAGGCAGTTATGGCTATGAAAAGCTTGATGGTCTTAGTGTAGGTATCATTCTTGAAGTGCCTGGACCGTTGGGTGAAGGTGGTTGGACTGCTGGACTGTATATTGATGACAAAGCAAGCGACGCTGCTGCTGAAGCACTCGAGAAGATATTCTCAGGTCAAGCTGGTGGACCAACTGGTTGGTTCTCAATCATGATTTCTAATTACCTTGGCTTAAAGCGTGTACCAATCCATTACACCAAAGAGCACAAAGGTAAAAATACGTGGCATGTTGCTATTCCAAAAATTATTGATGGTGGCGTTGCTGCAATTCCAGGTGCTCAAGATGGACCTGTAAAAATCACCAATACTGGTTATTGGGTAAGTAGTGAAGTTATTGCTTCTACTGGTACTAAGAGTAGAATTCGTGATTATGGTCGTAATTGGGACTTTTCTGGTCAGAGTGCAGAGTTTGCTAAAGTTGACTGGGTAGGTCCTTAAAATTTTAGCGTGGTGTGAGTGATGATTATTCCAACTGTTGAAGAGGCTGAGAGGGAGCTCGAGCTTGCCCGGACTCTCAACCCAACCCCTTGGGTGGATCACTCACGCTACGTTGCTTTAGCTGCAAAAGCTATTGCAGCTAGACATCCCACTTTAGATGCTGACACTGGCTATGTTTATGGTTTACTCCACGACATAGGCCGTCGTGAAGGCTGGACAGACATGCGCCATGCACTTGATGGCTACACCTATATGAAAAACTTAGGTTATGAGTCTGTAGCAAAAATTTGTTTGACACACTCCTTCCCCATGGAAGATGACCGAAGAGCAGAAACGCAACCAGGACAGTGGGATTGTAGTGAAGCGGAGCTTGCCATTGTAAATGACTTTATGTCTAGAGTTGTTTTTGATGACTATGATCGTCTTTTACAATTATGCGATGCATTAGGCTTAAGTACAGGATTTTGTATTTTAGAGAAGCGTTTTGTGGACATCGTGCTTCGTTATGGATTTAATGATGCTACTATTCCACGCTGGAAAGCTTTTCTTGAGTTACAAGCTTACTTTGAACAAGCGATAGACTGTTCTATCTATAGCCTTTTAGATGGAATTGCTGAATCAACTTTTGGAGTTGCCAAAGCATGACTGCTGCAAACCTTCAAGTCTTATCTAAAACTTCAGATATAACCTTTTCAGACTTGTGTTTCTCTGGTACAATTCTAATCTTTAAGTCGGTTGAGGGGATGTTCAAGTATTGCGCTCGAGCTGACCAACTTATCAAAGAATATTTCGATACTGAAACCCCAACAAAAGCACAATTCCAGTATTCTCCAGAAGAATTCACAAAACGTGCCAGTAAGTTACGAAAAATAGCTCTAAAAGATACGGTTCTAAAGGAAAGCTTTTTAGAGGCATTGCAAGAGATTGGTTTGACAACCGAAAAACTATTTTGGGATAAACTTATTTTACGTTTGTCACCACACAGCACTACCCACTTAAGTGAACGTGTACGCTTTTTACCCGCTCACCGTGACACTTGGGGCTCAAATATATATGCCTCTATAAATCTATGGGCACCGATCTATCCACTGACACCTGAGCGTACGATTTGTTTTTATCCAAACTATTGGACTAAGCCAATAGCAAACAATACTGCAGAGTGGGATTTTGAAATAATTAAGGCAGATATGAAAGCAGGACGACCTGCCAGTATTGGTTTAACCCCTCACCCTACAGAGGAATTGAATTTAGCAGATTCATTACCAATCGTTATAGAACCTGGTGATTTAATGGCATTTTCTGGTGCCCATTTACACGCCAGCGTACCAAACGAATCAGGTGAAGCTCGCTTTAGTATTGATACACGTATTGTAAATATCGATGACTTTAAAGCTGGAAAAGCTGCACCCAATATTGATGGAAATGCGCCACATGTAATTCCTGAATGGTTTAAACATGTTCAGACAAATGAAAAGCTTTCGGCTGATTGGCAGCAAAATAGTGTAGAGGAGGAAGAGTTGTGACAGCTTTTAGGGATGATGTTGATATCAATGCACTTAGTGCAACACTTTTAAATAATGATGAACCTAATGGTGTTGAGGATGTAGCCTCTATAGTCAAAGACTCAAGTGTCAAGCAACCAAGTGGTCTTATTCAATCTGTTGATCGGGCTATGCAAATTATGCAATTGTTGTCTGAAGCTGGTACACAAACGGTAACTGAAATTTCTCAGAAGTTAGATGTTCACAAGTCTACTGCGTCAAGGTTATTAGCTACGCTCGAGCAGCACGGAGTAGTCGAACAATATCAAAATAGGGGAGCTTATCGTCTTGGCCTAGCGCTAGTTGGGTTTACCAATAGCGTGTTAAAGGATTACAATATTTTGGACTATGCAAGACCAGTCTGTGAGAGACTTGGCCGAGATACAGATGAAACTGTAAACGTTGCTATTATTCTAGGTAAGAACGTTGTCAATATTGATCAGGTTACAGGCTCAGGCGCAATTGCCTCAGTTAATTGGATTGGCAAACATACACCCATTCACGCTACTTCATCAGGCAAATCTATTCTTGCATTTATGGAACCAGATAAGCGTGAAGCGATAGTTCAAGCTGAGCTCAAACCTTTTACACAACATACCCTTGTGGAAGCAGATAAATTTAGAGCAGCTCTCGATACTATCAGGAAACAAGGTTTTGCAATTACAATCGGTGAATTTGAATTAGGCTTAACAGGAATTGCCGCACCCATTTTTAATTCGACGGGTACTGTTGAAGCATCAGTTAGTGTTAGCGCCCCAACTTTTCGAGTTCAAGGCGAGATGATAAATGAAATTGCAGCTAAAGTAAAACAGGCTGCTGAAGATGTTTCACAAATGCTTGGTTATAGAAACCGTACTGCTAGGAATTCAAGCTATTAATTGAGATTTTCAGATACGCTTTCGTGTTGAAGTTGTGTAGCGCTTCCATTTTTGTGATTCTTGATAGCGAGCTCGAGCAGTGTGTTGCTTTCCAAAAAATTATAATAGTCAGTATCTGCACTCTTACTTGTTGTTGCTAAAGTAGGTTGAAGTAAGAACTTTTGCAAAATTGAAAGTAGATCATTAGTCTTTATGGGTTTTTGGATCACTGAAGTATGTTTCAAAAACATCAAAGCTTCTTTAATTTCAATACAGGGTGAGTCAGTGATGGCTACAAGCGGTAGATTTGAAAAAGGTGCTTGTTGTAAATGCCTTATGAGTTTTGGCAGTGAAGAATCAGAAAGTGACCAGTCAATAATTAACATACTGACGAGTTGAGTTTCTTCTGGCTGTGTCAGCGATTGTAAATGTTCAAGAACATCAATAGTTTCATCAAATTCAACTACTGTATTGTTTTCCCGTTCTAACAATCCTGTCAAACGATGACGGACGTCGTCTGCAGGTGCCATGACAAGAATACGATGTTTATTCTCTTCTTGGATAGTAAGTGATTCATCAAATTTACTATTACCAACATTGTTATCTGCAGCAGCTACAGCGTTTTTTTGATCTAAATCTTTGATATCATTCATAAAAATAGCTTCTATATTCTTAGAGATTAGTATGGTACGCACGCTTTTGAGCTGTGCTATAGGGTTTAGAACCTTATATAAAATATCTCACAATGAGCTTAGAGCTTTGAATGTCCATTTTTGTGCAATTAATTTATAGTTATGTTTAGCGTTTCCTCATTACTTGACTCTAAAAGCTAATTTATAGAGCTGTAATTGAAGCAAAGATATAATGTAAAAAGGTTGGAATTTGGTTGAAATTCAAAACAAAGATATACTTAAGTCAAGGATTTATATTGTTTTAAATTTGAATGGTTTTAAATTTGAATGGTCTTAAAAACTATGGAAGTAGATGTGTTTCAAAAGAAAGAAAGAAAGTGATACTTAAGATGTCGAATAAAACAAAATGGTTTAGGGTTAGTATTTTTTTAACTTTATTGGTGCTATTTGCGCCAATGCATGCCCAAAATGTTAATACTCAAGCAACAGAAGCAGAAGCAACTTTAGTTCAAGCGGTTCAAGGTGCTCAGACTGCAACACCGCTCCCTAACATGCAAGGTGTTGTACTTACAGACTCTGCCAACATAGATATAGAAAAAATTAATAAGGCAGCAGAGTCATTAAAAGCTAAAGGCTATGATGTCGCCATTTTGTTTATGGACGGGGATGTTGGACGTAGCGAAGACGAAGCAGAAGGTTATTTCCAAAGTGCCTTGGAAAGCTATAGCTTAGGGCAAGGTCAAGATATTTTTACGGTTAACGAAAATCTTGTAGCTGTTTTTGTGGGAACAAACCCTTTAACCCTAAGTGAAGGAACACGACCGATTATCATCTATACAGGTGATCAAGTCGATTTAGACACCACTCAATTACGTAATGAATTTATGGTTCCTGAACTTGTAAAAGGGAATTTCACAAAAGCAATTACAGATACATTGAGTAATGCTAGTAAAAATATTAAGGCCCTACCTGGTTTTTCAAATGCTGGAGGTAGCTCAGGTGGTTTCCCAGCTTGGCTAATACCGTTTGTTGCAGTTTTAGCTTTTTTAGGTCTTAGTCGTAGAAGACAATCACGAAAAGGTCAAGCTAAGGTAGCAACTAATAAGGTGGAAAATTCAAGGGCTAATACAGTTCAAGGTAATAGTGGAAATGATTCTGGGACTTTGCAAAAAGCAGCTACAGAAGATTTATCAAACTTTGACATAGAGTCTAGCAACATCAGTCTTGAAGAAAAAGCTGAGTTAAAACAGAAAAAAATTATCACACTTAAAAATAATGTATCAGAAGCGTTGGTTGATTTGGACAGTTCTGGCGAGAAGGCAGCTAGGGCCGATAGTTATCTCCCATCAGATCCAAATGAGCAAACAGATTTTGTACTGATAAAAAGCATGGCAGAAGAAGACCGCCCAGACTTAGTAAAAGACTTAGAGTTTGGCTATTCTGATGCACGTCGTAAATTAGATGAAGCGTCAGCAGAGTTTAGCTATTTGAGTGAAAACGAATCAACTATTGGTCAGGATGAAAGCATCCGACGTTACGAAGATGTTCTTAGTAAAGTCAATGATGCCAAAGGCTTTAGTCGCGAACTTTCTAGTACCTATGCAGATTTACAAGCTGATGTTGACGGCATGCCCAAACGTTTAGAGGGTGCAAAACAATTGCTTTCAGTTGTGGAGGCTGATTATATTTCACAAGAAGGAAGTGACCAAAGCAAACAGGTATTCCTGCCACATTACAAACGTTTGATGGTTGCGCAAGCAGCTTTAGAGTCAGATAGACCACTAAAGGCTGAAGGGTATATAGAATCTGTTGAAGAAGACTTACTAAGCTTGCGTGAAAAAACACAACAACGTACGGAACTTCGTAGTAATTTACCAAACCGTTTAACTGACCTAAAACATGAAAGCGAAAAAACAGGTAGGCGTATTGAAGAAGGTCGTGTAGTCTTCGATCAAGTAGATGACTACGCACCTAGTACATGGAGAGATATTCGTGGAAATGGTAGCAAGGCTGAACTTCTAAAGTCGCAAGCAGATGAAGTGTGGTCGCAAGCAAATCTAATGCAACAAAATGATGAAGTTATTGGTGCTGACGCTAGGCTGGATGAAGCACAAGAAGATTTAGAACAAGCAAACAACTTGATAAATGCAATTGAAGTACGTTTAACAGATTTGCAGAATGCAAAAGCAACAGCGCAAAGCCAATTAAATGCTGTACGTCAAGAATTACGTGCGGAACGTAGTTACATTGATAGCTTGAGTCAGCAAGATGGTCATACCCAAGGCATTTTAAACAAAGCTGATGTATTGCTTGAAGGTGCAGAGGCTGAAATGGCTTCTTTACAGCCTGATTGGCTCCGTATCATCTCTGACATCCAAGAAGCAGATAGACTCAGTGACGAGGCTGCTGAGCGTGCAAGAGAGCAACAGGAAGTCTACGAACAGCATAAGCGTATTGCTAATTCCGAAGAAGCTGAAGCTGTAGCTGCTTTTGATAGAGTTGCAAAGTATATTGTGGCGCATCCTGAACATCAAAGCACTGCCATCAAATCTGAGGTTGAACGTTTGCGTCAAGATTTTAGTGTGGCGCAGCCCTTACTTAGATCAGACAACATTGCTGGATTTGATGAAGCAGCACGGCGTTTTGATTCAGTTGAACAACGCGCCACACAACTTTTTGAGCGAATTGAGCAACAAGCCAAACTTTCAACAACTTTAAAAAATGAAATCAACCAAGACTTAGAACGTGCAGAAAAGAAACTAAACGAACTATTCCGCTATCGTGAAGCAAACAATAGCATCCGACAAAGTGTTGATCAACTTCGTAATGAGTTTCCAAGCACTGCTAGAGTTGCTAGTTTGGATTACCAAGGTCTAGAGCGTTATAAAGCTGAGTTAAAAGATTACAATGATCGTGTTGACCGTATGTTGCGCCAAGCTAAGCAGTTTGCTAGCAGATTCCCAAATGGTAGCGCTGGTAATTTTGGAAATAGGAATAGAGGCCTGGGAAATGGTGGATTTGGAACAGGCAGCTATGGTGGTGGTTATGGTCGTGGCTATGGTGGCGGCTTAGATGACTTGTTAGGTGGATTATTTGGACCACCTGTTAGAAACAATAGAAGATATTATGGCGGCAATAGAAATAGAGGTGGTGGATTATTTGGTGGTGGACTGCCACCGATAATTATCAATCCACCAAGCAACAATCGTTCCATACCACGTTCTGTGCCTCGGTCAGCACCACGTTCTGCCCCTAGAGTAGCGCCGAGAAGTGCGCCACGTGGTGGTTTTGGAAGCGGTGGTTTTGGTGGTGGTAGTTTTGGTAGTGGCAGTGTGAAACGTAAAAGCTCACCAATGAGTCCAGGAAGTTTTCGTTCTGTGCCTAAACCTCGTTATAGTCGTGCTAGGCCAACTAGGAAAACTGGACGTTCTGCTGGTGGTTGGTAAAAGTAGGTTATAGATTGAAATGATTAAAGGGTAGGCGAAAAAGCCTACCCTTTTTTGATGTTCTTGAATGTTGTTCGCAATTAAATTGTTGCTTGTAAAAAGATAACTGTGTCAACAGGGTTTAGCGTAGCCTGAGTATCTTTAGCTAGCTTCAGACTGTCGTTTTTGCGTAGGATTCTAAAGTCGCCGTGTGGTAAGTCTATGATGAGTTCACCTTCGAGGACGAGTAGCCAGAGGTTTGTGGGAGGCTCGAGCCTCCTTTTAACCGTAATTTGCTCAACTTGCATTCCTGTCCCACCAATAACAGCTTCGCCACCACTAGCTTTAGCTAAATTCTTCAAATTAAGAACTTCTGCAATTGCACTACTTTCACTACTAACTTCAGGCAGGCTCATAAGCGTATCTCAACAGCAACGTTAAGCAGCAGTTGCAACATCAGCACTTTCTTTTTCTTTCCTAGCTCGACCAAAGGTCATACGTAATTTAAACATGGCACTTTTGTGCATCTTCTTCACGTCTTCTTCGGTCATGCCAAGCAGTACAGCAACTGCAGC
>CALHRJ010000153.1 GCA_938038395.1 uncultured Deinococcales bacterium
CATATGATTCGCTTTGAGCGTGGTGTTGTCACTAAGCCACTAGAAGTTATTGGTAAATACAACGCTAAAAAAGAAAAAACTGGCACAAAAGTAACCTTTTTACCTGATCACAGCATTTTTAAAGAAATTAATAGCTATAGCTATGACCGAGTACGCCGCAGATTGAAAGAGCTTTCTTATCTTACAGGTGGCATCAAGATTATCTTTAAAGACATGCGTGGCTCTGAAGAACGTAACGAAACCTTCCAAGAAGTGGGTGGCGTTGCTGCTTTTGCTGAAAATATTGCAGGTGACGATAAGCGTCTTTATGAAAAAGGCTTATTAATTAAGGGCGTTAGTGATGATATTGATGTTGAAGTAGGTATGATTCATACCAGTAACTTCTCGCAGAATATTTTGTGCTATGCAAACATGATTACGAATCGTGATGGTGGTACACCTCTAACAGGCTTTAAAACTGCCTATACCAGAGCGCTAAATGCTTACGCTAAGAAAAACAATATTGTTAAAAAAGGTGAACCGACACCATCGGGTGAAGATTTTCTAGAAGGCATTTGCTGTGTAATTTCAATTAAGATTGGTGATCCACAGTTTGAATCTCAGGCAAAAGTAAAACTTTTGAATCCAGAAGCGCAAACTGCTACACAATCAGTCGTTTACGAAAAAATCAATGAAATTTTAGAAGAAAATCCAAAAACTGCTAAGATTATTATTGAAAAAGCGGTGAATGCAGCGAAAGCTAGAGAAGCAGCGAAACGTGCTAGGGAACTAGTAAGGCGCTCGAGCCCTCTAGATAACGATGACCTGCCGGGTAAATTAGCTGATTGCTCCTCAACAGACCCAAGCGTAAGTGAACTTTACATAGTGGAAGGTAACTCTGCGGGTGGTTCTGCTAAAGGTGGGCGTGAACGCCGCTTCCAAGCTATTTTGCCACTTAGGGGTAAAGTGCTCAATGTTGAAAAAGCAACTATGGGTAAAATCCTTAAAAATGCAGAACTTCGCTCAATGATTGCTGCGATTGGTGCTGGGGTAGAAGGTGCTGGTGAAGATTCTACGTTTGATATAGAAGCGGTACGCTACCACCGAATTATCATCATGGCAGATGCGGACGTTGATGGTTCACACATTCGTACGCTTATCTTGACTTTCTTCTACCGCTACATGAAGCCAATCATTGATGCTGGCTACTTGTTCATTGCCCAGCCACCACTTTATGGTGTGAAGTTTGGGCGTAGCAAAGAAGTGAACTACATCTTCGATGAAGCTGATCTTAAGACCCTCCTCAAAGATAACAGAGGCAAGAAAAATGAGATTCAGCGTTATAAAGGTCTTGGTGAGATGAATGCAGACGAGCTTTGGCATACAACTATGAACCCAGAATCACGCATTCTGAAAAAAGTAACCGTTGATGATGCCTTTGAAGCAAGTGAAACATTCGAAATGCTCATGGGTATGGAAGTTCCTCCTAGACGTGCTTTTATTGAAGAAAATGCACACCTTGCAGCTATTGATGTCTAAGCACGAGCTTTGCTCGTTATCAATCTAAAAGATTAAGCGGACTGATTAAGTCCGCTTTTTTTATGCCTATGTGGATCCTATTTCTGGATGTGATGTGATACATCTTGAAAAGTCGGTTGACAATGGCAATTTCATGTCATTCTGAAGTCAATGATGACGAGTTGTAGATAGGCAATCGACTTTTTGAACGCTTATTGTGATGCATTACTATCGCATGTGACACGAAAATCCGATATATTGATGCTATGACATCAAGCCTATTTTTAAGTATTATCATCACCATTTTAGTTTTAAGCTACGCCTTAGAACAATTTGCTCAGTATTTAAATTTACGATATCACCCTGAAGAATTACCGACTGAACTTGAGGGTATTTATGACCAAGAGGAATATGATAAATCCAATGATTACCACCGTGCAACTACCAATTTTTCTTTTTTAACAAGCTCGGTAAGCCTAATTATTTTTATTCTAGTACTACTAACTGGTTTACTAGGTAGAGTTGATGGATGGCTAGCAAACTTCATCACGCAGCCTTGGTTGCGAGGTGTAGTTTTCCTAATTGTTATGTTCATCATCAATGATATTTTGACGATTCCATTTCAGTGGTTTAAAACCTTTACGATTGAAGAACGTTTTGGCTTTAATAAAACGACACCTAAATTATTTTTTGCAGATAAACTTAAAGGCTGGGCTCTTACCAGTTTAATTGGCGGAGTTCTGATAGCTGCTTTATTACTTCTTGTTCAGTTCTTGGGGCAAAACTTTTGGCTATACTTCTGGGCAATCATGACAGCTTTTAGTTTGTTTATGGCTATGTTCTTTACGGACTTGCTCTTACCTTTATTCAATAAACTTAATCCTTTAGACGAAGGTGAATTAAAAACAGCTATTACTGATTATGCAATTCAAGAAGATTTCGAAATTAAGAACACTTTGGTAATGGATGGTTCAAAACGTTCAACCAAAGCAAATGCGTTTTTCAGTGGTTTGGGTAAACAGAAAAAAATAGTTCTTTACGATACTTTAGTAGATACTATGGATACTGAAGAGATAGTTGCCGTGATGGCACATGAAGTTGGGCATAATAAAAAACGCCATATACCTTTAATGATGACTATGTCTATAGTGCAAATTGGTGTCATCTTATTTTTACTTTCGAGAATGATATTTAGTGTGGAATTATCGCAGGCATTGGGTTCAACACAAGCAGTGGCTGCACCGCACCTTAACCTAATCGCTTTTTCACTATTATTTACGCCAATCTCCTTAGCTATAGGCTTTTTTACCAATTGGCTGAGTCGAAAATTTGAATTTGAGGCAGATGCTTTTGCAAGTCACACAGCTTCAAAAGCTGGTATGGCAAATGCTTTGAAAAAGCTAGCTACTAAGAATCTTTCAAATATGGTTCCGCACCCTTTTTATGTTGCCTTGCACTATGATCACCCACCAGTTATGGAACGGTTGAAGGCTATAGAAAAGTTATAGATTTGGTCCTATCAAGAATTAAGAAGAGCCTGCAACTTAGTGCAGGCTCTTTACTTTTGTAGACTGTTAATTTAGTTTGCTTTAATTAATATAACACTCTTGATAGGTTGCGGCACCTTCGGTATAGAAGCTAACCGCCATATGCGCAGTACCAGGAGGTGCGTTTAAAGTGATGTCTCTTGTGACATTGTTGAGCTCGAGCGGCTTGTATACCTGCGATATAGTTTGCCAATCACTGTTCAATGCACTCAAGATATAAGTACTCCATACATTGTCGTTAATATTGCCAGTACAAGTGAGTGTATAATTTCGACCTTCTGAAGCCCTGATGGTTTGATATACACAAGCACCGGAAAAAAGCTTTAGCTGACCATTGGCAATATAGTAACTATTTGCGTCAGCACAGTTTGCCCAACCCTCAAAGGTATCAAAACTAGGATTGACTATACTTTGAGGTTGTACAGGTGTACCACCAGAAGATTCCAAAGCACAACTTGAGTAATTTGCAGAACCTTCACTGTAGAAACTCACAGCTATATGTGCAGCGTAGCTAGGTGCAACTACTGTTATACTTTGACTACTAGCTGTTGTTGTGATTGGTTTAAAATCTTGATTAATTGATTGCCAGTTAGAATCTAGAGTAGTTAATATAAATGTATTCCATGTGTCTGCACTAGTGTTACCAGCACATGTGAGTGTATACGTTGCGTTTGGAACTGCAGGAACTGTTTGATATACGCATGTACCAGCAGTAACATTTAGTGCACTATTATTGATGTAATAACTATTTGGATCGCCACAGTTTAACCAACCTTCAAAGTTATCAAATCCAGAGTTGACTAATATACTACTGGTGACAGGTGGTTCTGGCGGTGCAGGTGACGATAAATCATTCCCTAGTTTGATGTAGTTTACTACTGACTCCCAGAACACAGGTAGCTTGCTCCATGGATTTGGTAAAGTATCGCCAGACATATAGATATAACCAAAGCCACGCTCCCTAGCTAAGTCAACTGCCTGATAAATATTTTCTGTAGCTGTTGTGTGAATCAGAGTAGCAAAGTAGTCTGGATTTGGGAAGGTAACTGAGGCAGAATCGTATGAAAACATCCATTTTGAAACATCTTTCTCAAAGCTCACAACTGTATCGCAATAGATATCCTCAAGGATAGTGTTATTGACAGAAGTGCCTGCATTAAGCACAGTGCGTGCCAGACTAGGAGCACCACGAACATAGCTACATAGACTACGAATGTTATTTACTTGTGAGGCTTCTCTACTAATTTCATCAAGGAAAATACCACCAATTTGAGGACAAGCTTGATAGTTAGTAATATCTTGATGAACCTGACCAATATCTCTAAATCCAAAACCTGTAGGTACGTAACCTAATACAGTTACCCCACGATTAGTGACCAGATTGAGAGCTTCTTGAAATCTAGATTGTTGGCAACCTAGCGGACCAGCGCTTGGATTGACGATTACAGTTATGGACACTTTATCAGCTGCATCCGCAATTTTTTGCCAATCTTCAATCCCATTTTGGGGATCTTTGTATAAAGGTATTAGGACTTTTAGTGTTTGTGTTGGTTGGATTGCACTAAGTGCACTTGGGTGTAAAAATGTTTCTACACCTTTATCGATAGGTTTTATTGTTTTAAGTTCATCAACTATTTGTTCAGTGTTGAGTTCTTTGCTAATACTTCCACAGCCAACTAAAATTGGCATTAGGATAAGACAAAACAATAGCTTTATAAGCCAGAATCTTTTCATAATTCCTCACAGATTTTCTCTTTATATTTTTGTAGGTGGAGGTTTATCCTCTCCCCACTGCTGTAAAGAAGCTTATCAAGTGCTAATTTTGTAAGGGTTTTTTTTTGTGAAAGTGAGACTTATAGAATTCTCATTATGATTTTTTGCTATAAAAAGTTATCGATTTTTATAGTTTTAACAAGGATATAATTGAGATTAGCTATACTTGGGAATTTTAGATACTTTGGATAATGTAGTCAATCGTTCCATACATCAATGCGTTCTATACCTAGTTTGTCGCAAGCCTTATCCATAAGGTTTTGGATGAAGTCTGTTTTGGCTTCAGTGTAAGCGATCGAATTGTGGGGATGTAATTGGGCAAGCTGTAGTTTTAAATTGCCATAGGCTCGAGCCTCTTCAGGGTGCTCGAGCAAGTAGTCTCGCATTAAGCGTTCTTTCTGTTGAGGCCAAGTTTTTAGGCTAACAATATGTAAGTGAAAGGCTTCAATCTGATCTTCAACAGCTCTACGCAAAAAATACCTATCTTTCATATCCATATCGAAAAGCTGATAACCTAGTACTTCGAGATTTGGCAAGAAAGCTTTAAGTTCACTTAAGTCTTGCACCGCTACCATAATGTCCACAATAGCTTTTGCTTTCAAATTGGGAACGGCAGTACTACCAATGTGCTCGATTTCAACAAAATGTTGACCCGTACTTTCCAGAAGAGTAGCCTTTTCGCTTAAAAATAGTGTTGCCCAGTTTGAGTCGTAATCTGAGATGGTGACAGGATGATTGAGTTGTTTTTGATTATCGTTCATTCTAAAGCTCCGAAAAAGTCTTCTAAGGCTTTGGAAAAAAGCTATCACTCCGCCCTAAAAGCTTATAGGAAATTAAACCAACATATTCTTTGCTTATTTTATCAATATTACTAAGCTTGCCGCCAAATTCTATACCAGGATAGCGTTCTGGGTAAGTACTGTTAAAGTCTACTGGATAAGGAATAACGTGCCAGCCAACTTTATTGAAAACGCCTACACTACGTGGCATATGGGTTGCAGATGTTATCAGTATCCAATTTTCTTCTTGAGTAGG
>CALHRJ010000154.1 GCA_938038395.1 uncultured Deinococcales bacterium
AGTGTTGCAAATTCGTCAAATGCGTTATCAGGTAATTCAAAAAGACCAGGAAATGATACTTCAGGCTCGCCAGGGTCTTGTAAGGTATTTCTTAAAGTGATACTCGTTCCCTCTTTTAAAAGACCACCAATACCGTGGTAAGCTTTAGAAACTTGATAACTATCTTCAAACCAATTCCAAAGTATGATCTGACCATCTTTAACCTTTACACGAAGTGCCCATGTAAATTCATTTGTTTCTTGTTCAGTGTTAGTAGCACGACCAATCATTTTACCAAAGAATGCTGCAGTATCCCCACTAGCAAAAGCATCTTCAGATTCCCACTTTAAAGTTTGGAAACCCGCTCCAAAAACTGGCAGGAAGTCTTCTAGAATTGTTTGCTTGCCTTCCCAAGGACCAATCCATGGCACGCTAAGATCACCTTCGTTTTGCCAAACCATGTCTTCATGCATAAGACCTATCATGGTTTCCATATCGCCACCCGTCATAGCTCCCATAAATGCCATTGCGGTTTCCATAGTTTTTTCTGACTCACTTGAGTCTTCAGCTAAAGCGGTAGTTGAACCTAAAAACACTAATATTAACCCCAAAAATAAGAGTTTTCGCATACCTTTTCTCCAATAAAAATAGATTTTGTGCCATTGGCTCACGCAGTTAAAAAGCCGTAACAAAGTTATTTGAGAGAGTTGATACTTAAGCTCTACCAAATAAAATTGTAGCTCTAAGCACACTTTCTTTGCCAAAACACATGAAAACTATTACAACAAGAGAAATTGGTTTTGAGAATATGAAAACAAGCAGAGAATTTATGATTTTTTACAAGTGTAGAAAAGTACCAGAATACCTTAGTCTTTCTTTATTTTAGAATGTTTTTAACTTATAATGTTTAAGAGTATTACTTATTTTCCCCAAGTTTCCTGAGTTTCTTCAAATGATTTCTACTAATCTAGAATGAAAGGTAGTCGAGGATTACAGATTCAAGATGATTTACAAATATAAATCTGATGACTTACAAAATTGCTATGAGTGACAAAACTGCGATACCTTATATAGATTTACAAGCATTTGAAAAAGCTGTGCTTTTTGAAGCTGGTCATATCAGCTCAAATGATAGACCCGCTATAAACGAATCAACCCCTCACCGGCATGACTATCAAAATATTATTTGGACGACATCTGGTCAGAGTAGACATATCATTGATGGTCAACAAATTACCACAGCACCCCATAGCCTGTGTTTAATTGCTCGGGGACAGATTCATCATTTTCTGGATGTAAGTGATGATTTTATTGGTTTGAGGGTACTTTTTACTGACGATTTTATAATTAACAATTCTTTGAACGATAGTTATAACTATAAAGCAACTCTATTTAACAATACAAGCCTCAATGCTCCATTGACTGTACCCTCAAACCTTGCTACTGAATTTGAAAGCATAATATCTCAACTTGTAAGAGAGTATGAAAACCAAGACCATTTCAACAAAGAAAATAGTCTGCGTTACTTGTTACTCTATTTGTTAACCAAAGTTGAAAGTGTTCGCCGCGACTTGGTTTCTGAACAGCCAGATAAAGTTTCGCTATCGCACTACAAAACATATCAAACATTTATAAGCCACTTAGAAGAACACTTTCAAAGTGAACATGACCTCAATTTCTATGCTGACTGGATTGGCATGAGTGCGCGTCAACTATCTGAAATCACTAAAAAAGTTGTTGGTAAAACGGCAAAACAAATTATTGTTGATCGAGTAATATTAGAAGCGAAACGACATCTCCAATTTACATCACTCTCAGTTCAAGATATTGCCTATGGCCTCGGTTACGAGTCTCCCTACTACTTTAGTCAAGCTTTCAAAAATGCTACTGACTTATCCCCTTCTGCTTATAAAAAACAGCTGTAAAAAATCATAAACTTCAAGAGCTTTTTAGTATTCCTTCTGTATTCCTCAATTTGATAAACTTTGAAAGCATTGAATAGCAACCTTAGGCAAGTTAGGCGTCAGGTTGTCCAAAATCAAATATTAGGAGTATATACTATGAAGTTAGTTTTATTTGTAATTCTTTTGTGTAGTGCTGTTGTGATTTTTAGCAACGTAATATCTCAAACAAATGATAATAAAAATATAGAAATTGTTAAAATTGAAATTGCCGAAACGGAACTCACACCCCTACCAGAACGAGTAGGCGCAAGACCGAAAACCACTGGCAGGGTTCCGCATCAACAAATAGGAATTCAAGCTGTTCCAGAATTAAACGATGCTCTTTACGATTTGGTTTTTTCTATTCCTAATGTTGAGAGGCATAACACTATTTCTTCTTTACCTGGAGCAACAGGTGTTTGGTTAAGTGAAGGGACGCCAGTTGCTCAACCACAGGCAATTCTCAATGGACCTGAGTTCACTCATATTCACCCTGATGGTAGTTTGCATACCCCACTTCCCTTTGAAAGGGCAATGGAGGCTGTAGAAAAAGGTTGGGCAGAACGTCACCCTTGGGCATCGGAAAGAGCGGGCTGGGAAGGTCTTGTCATGATATACACACCTCAAACAGAGGTTGATTTAGAAATAGTATTTCAACTAATTGTCGAGTCCTATAACTTTGTCACAGGACAAACTATTGTTGCAAGCGATTATATGCCTTCAGAATAATTTGAAGTTTTTAGACGCAACACTAACAAACTTTAGAAAAGTACCAGAAGTTCTTAGCTTTTGTTATTAATCCATCCTAGTTTTAAACATATAGTTTCACTAGGCATCAAATTTAACATGCCTTTAGGAGAAATTTTATGAATAAAAGATGGTTGATTTTTGTTAGTGTTGTGCTTTTCGGGATACTGTTCAGTGTTCAAGCACAAGAAAGTATGATGCGTGAAAGCGGTTTGAAGGTTAGTATCACTGATGCTCGTGGACTAAAAGTTCATAGCGTAAGTGCCCCTATGCAAGCATTTGCAAATAGCACCTACATTATCGAAACACCTAATAGCCTAGTGCTTATCGATACACAATTCTTGCTTCCAATGGCGATGGACTACAGAGCTTATGCTGATAGCTTAGGCAAGCCTATTGAGCGTCTTATTATCACACATGAGCACCCTGATCAC
>CALHRJ010000155.1 GCA_938038395.1 uncultured Deinococcales bacterium
ACTTGCCAATACCTGCAAAGTAATATTCACAGGGCGCAATAATAATTGGTCAAAAGTGCCAAGTCGAACCTTTTCTGCAAACCTTGGTGGGTCAAAGCCTTGAAAGACCATATCCATGAAACCAAAAGAAACTTCAACAACTGCCCAAAGCAGTGCCACTTCACCAAGTGTCCAACCTTTGATGTTATCAAAACGTTCAAAGACAACTGCTACTGCTGCAAACTCTATAAAGACTAGAAAAGCAGTACCCAAAACATCAAAGATAAAAGCAGCACGGTACTGTAATTGACTTTGTAGTTGCACTAAAACCAAACGAAAATATAAACCTAGTTGGTACACCATCACCCTCCCAAAATCACTAAGCGACGTGTACCACGTTTGAGGACAAATTGTGCAAGTGCTACTAAAATAATGACCCAAAAACATTGTATGAGCAAGCTTTGTAATATCTCATTAGGTGAGCGTAAGCCCATGTATATTTCTACTGGAGTATCTAGCATGGAGGGAAAAGGTGTAACCGCAGCTATTCTTTGTAGCCAATCAGGAAATAAACGTAGTGGCATAAGAAAGCCTGAAAAGAACCAACCAATAACAAAAAGGAATCGTAATATTCCTCTTGCATTGGGTGTCCAAAAGCTACTTAGGTTAGCTAGAAAGCGATAAGCAAAACTAATTAGCCACGCCAGCCAAATGGATACAAAAAAGGCTAACCAAGTGACACTATTTGGCGGATAGTCAACTTCGAAAAAGATGTCGTAGATAATAAAAAGTAAAATGCCACGAAAAATTAGATTAAAGATAGAGCGGCCCATATCTTGCGCCATAGCATAGTTAAAGTAATGCATTGGCTTAAGTAGTTGCGTAGCAATTTCTCCACTATAAATTGAGTTCGCAAGTTCATTACTACCAAAAATAGTAACGAAGGTAAGCAAGCTTTGCGAAAGTGCTAAGTAAGTTACCACACCTATAAGGTCCATGCCCTCTACACTTTCCTGTTGCCCATAGAGAGCGACCAGCACAGCAATACGCATCAGACCAAAAAAGAAATTGACTGATAGATTTGAAAATGTTGAAGCACGATACGCCATTTGTTGGCGGAAGTGTAGCTTACTGAGTTCAAAAAAGAGGCGCATCTATTAACCCACTGAAGACTTAGAATTTAAAGGCGTAATTGAGGTAATTGCCGACGAGAAAAGCACGTATTATTTTGTGATAGAAAAATAGATAGAGAGAGTGAAAAACTAATTTCCAAACAAGGTTGAAAATAGTAACACTCTTAATTTTAAGCTAGCAAGGTCAATTTGGAAGGCAGGCTTGCTTAGTTGACAATCTCTATATAGTCTTTAGAGATATACGCAGGTAAATTCTTTATATCAATTGAATCAATGTAGTGTTGTACATCTTTTTGTTGTTCACTACTTCCAAATTTGTAAGCTGCGATAACCATAATGGCTTGAGCGGAAAGCCTGTCCGTTTCTTTAATAGCTTCAAGACCCTCTGCTACAGCTTTATGGGCGTCTTTAGTTTTATTTTGAAAGCTGTGTATGTCTGCTTTTAGGCTGTAGGTGAGTGCCAGTATATTTACTGAGAAAGCGGTTTTGAGTGTTAGTTCTACTTGTTTTAGTGCATCATCAATTTGCTTTAGTTCATAATAAGCTAGACCAAGATTATAGTAAATCGGTGGGGTCGATGCACTATCACCCAAGGTAAGTGCGTGTTCTCCAAGTGCTATACCTTCAGTCACTCGCCCCATGTCATCAAGCGTTGAAAGGATATCTGCAATCACTCTAATTTCAACTTCTTTACGATTAAACTTTTGAACAATGTCTAGTTGTTTGTAGTACATTTCTAGTGCTTTTTCAAAATGACCAAGGTCAGCATAGTTCGCAGCAAGAATATTTAAAGGGTTCAGGTGATTTGGAGTTAAAGGCATTTTCTCGTTTGCCTTGATTAGGGGTAGTACTATTTCTATAGAACGTTCAAACTCCCCTTTGTTCTGAGCAATAACGGCTTGTGCAAGGATGACATCTTTTCTAAGTGCCTCTTCTTCTATATCATCAAGTAGGGCAAAAGCATTCTCAACGTGCTTTGCAGCATCTCCAATGCTACCTTGCATATAAGTAATTGTGCAGTACTGTACGTAGGCACAACAGCGTGCAATAGCATCTTGACTTTGATTTAATACATCTTGAATAATCTGCTCTGCTTTATCAAATTCCCGTTTAGCAATTAGACGGCCAGCAAGGTATGCTTTGGCGCGTTCACAATAGACGTTATCGATATCTAGTGCGATTACTCTTTGATAGAGTTCGATAGCTTCAGTTTCAAATCCAACTTGTTGTTCATAACGAATGTTAGCAGTTGTAAAAAGTAATTTGGCTGCCTGTTCATAGTCTTTTGCTTGTAAATAGTGTTCTGCAATAATTAGAGGGTCTTTAAGCGTGTAATCCTTACTATTTGCTTTAGGACTAAGAACGCTGGTCAGTGAGCTTGATAGCACATCGGCAATACTTTTGTGTATGAAGCGTCTTTGTGATTCAGGTAAACTACTATAGAGTGCTTGACGCGTTAGGTCATGTTTAAAGCCATCAATATCGATAATATCTTTAGATTCTGCTTCTGCCAGTGCTTCACTGGTTGCCCATTCTGAAAGTGCAGAGATTTTTGAGAGTACAGTTGCATTGAAGCCTGTTTGCATGACACAAGCTACGCTTAAAACACGGCGTGTTTCATCGCTCAAGGTTTTGATGCGTCGCTCTACCATTTGTAATACAGCTGGTGGCAGTGCTAGCTCATCGTAGTTTTGACTTAGGCTATCTAGGTCACTTTGCCAGATGCCATCGGTGATGCTTAGGCTGCGTGTTTCTAAAAGTGTTTTTAGGGTTTCGAGTGCAAAGAAGGGGTTGCCACCACTTTTGTCAAAAAGCCATTGGCTGAACTGTACAGGTGCTTGTTCTAGGGGGACTTGCATGATAGTTGCCATGAGTGAGGTTAGGGAGGAGGGCTCGAGCCCACCCACACCTACAAGCGTAACCATCTTCCCTGAACGCATCCCCTCCAAAAAAGTCTCAAGCTTCAACCCAACTTCGTTATCTCTATAAGCACCGTATAGCTTAACTATAGTTTCTGTATTTTTATTCGCTAAAAAATGCAATAACTCAAAAGTAGCTGCATCTGCCCATTGCAAATCATCAATAATTAGCTTGTCAGCTTGTGAA
>CALHRJ010000156.1 GCA_938038395.1 uncultured Deinococcales bacterium
GCTGCCTTAAACAAAACAGATGCCAACACAGATACAACGCCACACCTAACAACAACCCCAACTCCTCCAGATAGCACAAGCAATCCCTCAACACCAACTCCCCCAACTACCAACCCTTCAAAGCAAATCATCGACATCACCGATAGCTTCTTTACAACGCAAAGCGCAAATTGTACTGACTACGTAAACTCCTACAGCGCAACCGCACAAGACCAAGCAACCAATACTGTTTGGAATGGCTCACTCAAAATCACCACAGATGGTCAAACCTGCACCTTTACATCAAACGCTGTACCAAACCATAGCTTTAACGATGGAAGGCCTTTCCCAAATGCTTTTGCCGAACAAAATCTATCTGTGCGAGTATCTGCTAATCCACAAAAAGCAGCTAGCCCAACAGCCCTTAGCTTGACGGTTAACAATGCCATTATGCTAAATGGTGTCAAGGTAGATGTCATAGCAGCAGGCTGTTTTGGTGTCGGAAACGGCAGAGTTGGCTGTAACGATATGTCTACACCGTGGCGCTATAACCCAATCTCCGAAGGCTCAGGCTTCCGCACTGATTCGCACAATGCACACACCCAACCATCAGGCGAGTACCACTATCACGGTGATCCTGTTGCACTTTTTGACCGCAATGCTAACAACCAAGCTTCCCCAGTTATTGGCTTCGCAGCAGATGGTTTCCCAATATTTGGTACCTTCTTTAACAACGGTGGCACAATCAAAAAAGCACAATCTAGCTACAAACTAAAAGCTGGTACACGTCCCACAGGAAACGGTAGCCCAGGTGGTACATATGATGGAACTTTCCTAGACGATTACGAATATGTTCCAAACGCAGGCGACTTAGATGCCTGTAATGGCATGACCCTAAATGGTGTCTACGGCTACTACGTCACAGAAAGCTATCCTTACATCCTTGGTTGTTATAGTGGTACGCCAGATGCATCTTTTAGTAAAAGAGCTGGTAATAATCAAAGACCTATACCAACAACCCCAACACCTACCTCACCTACTTCACCCAACACACCAAATTCAGACCACCCCAACATCCTTTTGGTCATAGCAGATGACGTTGGTTTAGATGTTCTAGACATGTATGGTCTAACCAGCAACCCTGCTCAAACCCCAAACATCAGCAACTTAGCGAAACAAGGCATCACCTACAAAAATGCTTGGTCTGCCCCTGTCTGTACCCCAACTAGAGGGACGATTTTGACAGGCAAATATGGTTTCCGCACAGACGTGCTAGCAGTTGGTCAAGGCATTGGACTAGAAGAACAATCTCTACAAAAACTGATTACTGAAAATGTTCTGGATGCACAGGGGAACCCTGTCTACTCAAATGCAGTTATCGGTAAATGGCACTTAGGGAACAGAGAAAATGGTCAAGCAGATAATCCAAACTTGATGGGTGTATCGCACTATTCAGGCTTACTAAATGGGGGAGTGCAAGATTACAATAATTGGCAATCCACCACCAATGGTCAAACCAGTGAAAGCAATACCTATATCACCACAGAGTTAACTGACCGAGCTATTGATTGGTTAGATGACCAAAGTCAACCGTGGTTTTTGTGGCTTGCCTATACTGCGCCACATACGCCTTTCCATTTACCACCAGCAAACACACACACTAGAAATACACTTAGTGGAACAGCAGCAAACATAACTGCAAATCCTAGAGACTATTATTTAGCCATGGTTGAAGCACTAGACTACGAGTTTGGACGTTTACTAGCTAGCATGGACACAGCCGAGCGAGAAAATACCGTAATCATATTTTTAGGTGATAACGGTACACCAGGAAGAGTAATAGACAGAAACATATACTCAAGAGGTCAGGCTAAAGGTTCGCTTTATCAAGGTGGCATCGCTGTGCCATTCATCGTTTCTGGTAAAGGTGTTTCACGTTCAAATGCTACTGAGTCTACGCTTATTCACACCAGTGATGTATTTACAACTATTGCCAGTGTTGCAGGTGTGAGTAACTTACCTGCGGTGGACGGACAAGACTTCTCTGTAAGTTTTAATACAGCAAATGTTGTAGGTAGACCCTATGTTTATTCAGAATCTGTAGATTCAGTAGGACACTCATGGACAGTCAGAAACGCAACCCACAAACTCATTGAATTAAGTGACGGTACGCAACTTCTCTATGATTTGTTGAGTGACCCACACGAAAAAGTGAATTTGGCAGGGCAAGTTAATTATCAGGTAGTGCAAACTGCGCTTAACAGTTTTGCGGATGATTTATTGCAGGGTAAAGAAGTTCAGCCTTTTAGTAGGGGTAGGTTGCAAAACCGCTGAAGGCAAAATCCCCCACAATCCCCGTTTGAAAAAGTGGGAGGTTTTAGGGTTTAGTTTTTAGTTCCCCCCTTTACTCAGTGAAAATTCAATTTGCTTATTCGTTTAACTATCTAGATTGTCTGAATATCAAAGGGGGCTAGGGGGGATCGCTTTTGCCCCTAAACCAAAGCCATAAAAAAATGACTCGCAGACCATTTCCAAAATCAAACTCTTTCAGAAACTCTAACAAGCCACTTTTCTTATATTTTGTTGTTTGGGTTTTTTAATATCGATGCTGTAAGCAAAATCAAACACGTATAGTCAGCACCCAATTAGTAGAGGTTAAATCATAACTTCGACCAATTTAGATTGACTATAGTATAGGGCTCTAAGCATCATTATACTTAAGCTTCCGCTGCTGGGGCTTCTGTTTCCGCTACTTCAGGTGTCGCAACAGGTGCTTCAACTTTAGCTTCAACTTCTTTAGCCTCTGGAGCAGGTGCAGTCTCAGTTGGTGCAGCCTCTACTTTAGTATCATCAGCTTTTGCTTCATCAGCTTTTACAGCTTCCGCAGGTGCAGCTTTTGCATCATCAGTTTTAGGCTTTTTCGCAGGCTTCTCTTTAGATGCCTTCGGAGTTTCTGCAGGTGCAAGTACCATGTTCATATCCATACCAGCAATACTTGGTCTTGTCTCTACAATAGCGACATCAGCAGTTTCTTCTGCAACACGTTGTAAAAGCTTTTGGCCAAGTTCTGGGTGAGTACGCTCACGACCACGGAACATAATGGTTGCTTTGACCTTGTGACCGCTACCGACAAAACGGCGAATGTGGTTCACTTTGGTCATGAAGTCATGCTCGTCAATCTTAATGCGGAACTTGATTGACTTAACATCTTGACTGCGAGAACGCTTACGCGCCTCTTTCTTTTGTTGTTGCTGTTCGTAGCGGAACTTACCATAATCCATGATACGTGCTACAGGCGGTTCAGCAGTTTCGCCTACCATGACTAGATCTAGATTCGCGACTCTTGCTCGATCCATAGCATCTCTAGTATCTACGATACCTTGTTGCTCGCCTTCATGATCAATCAGGCGAACCTGACGTACACGAATTTTCTCGTTAATCTTAAGGCCTTGATCTCTACCGCGATCTCTTCTGTCGTTTCTGTTATCTCTAGCTATGAGATACCTCCATAAAAATGTTATTACGGTTAGTCCGTATATACACTTGTTAACCTTTGCATTATAGAAATGCTTCAGTTAGCACACAATTTCGCACATGTAGTAGCGACATTGCAATTGCAAAACTCACTTCTTTTTAAAGAAGCCTATCTGTCAGATTAGTTATGAACTTAGCCATAAGAAAATTAAATACACCATAAACTTACTGGGTACACAAACTACTGTATACGTACATATACAAGTATTTCATATGCTGCTGTTAAAGAATGGTGGGGTAATTAAAATCTCTGTGGACACCGTTATAAAAGGTTTCTGAATGATAGGTCTGAGTATTGACGATTTAAGTGTTCTGACCAACCTAATTGCCATTATAGCAAAAAAATGCCTTAAAAGCAATGTTGAAATAGCTGATTGAAGGACTTAAGGCGTTTTTTAAGCAAGTTTTAAGGTTTGCTAAAGATAATAGTGCCTTAGACCTACTCACAAAATCGAGCCTTAACAGAAACTGTTGACAGAAACTAAAGTCTAGAACTGGCTTTTTAGCACTCAAGATGGATAAAGGTCATTATCATGACATGCATATGAGTGGTATACATGAGTTATACATGCACCTGATAGCACTTAGTTCTCAAAACCAGCAGCTCACCCATGCCTTAAGTGAGTTTAAAGATAGACGTAGTAATATCTATCTTCACCCAATTCCTAATAATAGCCGTTTTGAGTCAGTTTGTGATGGCCTCAAAGCTTTAGATTTTGTTGGTCTGCTTGCTTTAGATGAAGCAGCCCAAAGTGAGGCTTACCAAAAAGCTGAGCGTAGTAGTTTAGATGCTCAAGAAATTCGAGCAGCAGATAGTTTGACGGTAAGTGCAAATGGTTTAATTGGTGAGTACAATATGGCTAGGGCGATCATGCAAGTTCTTAAAACAAATGAGTGGGATGCAAGAGGTGCAAAAGCTGTAATTTTAGGTGCTAGTGCTTTGGCGCGGGCGATTGCCAGAGAGCTATCTAGCTCAGGTGTTAGTAATCTAAGCCTTTTTGCCGAAACCCAACCAAGTGCCGAAAGCACAACGTCAGGGCTAGCTGTTTCAACTGAGCAATACGCTGGAACTTATACAGATGTACGCTTAGATCACATGCTCAGCGAAGCTGATTTACTGATTCAAGTAAGTAGTAAGTCAGAAGCAAAAATTGCTGATGAACATTTAGGACCGCACTTGAGCTTTATTGACCTTTCTACTGAAAACATGACCTTGTTACGTAAGCGTGCGCTTAATCTGGGTGCGTCAACTTTGAGCTTAAAAGATGTGCAAGCACAGCAATTAGCGCTGTCACTCAATCACATGCTTGGTACTCAGTTATCACCAGCACCCTTTTTAGATATTCTGCAAAACGTTGCTGCTACCTAAAACAACTTATTTTCAAAGTATAGAAGAAGTATTGATTCAATTGCTTTATTTGTGAAGTTTTTAAAGCATTTGATTCTTGTAATTTCTCATATCTATAAGTAAAACTGTGAAAAGTGTAAGAACTTAGGCGATGTAAGGTAGCTAATGCCTACTAAAATATCTTTTAAACAATAAAGTATCAACATGTGTTCAAACATGCTGATACCTTTCAATTACACCTATGAGAAGAGTTGTAAATATTTTGAAATCTAATTTTATATCTATACTTGCCAAACAAATAAAAAGGCCAGTTGCAGGACAATGTGCAATGTTTTTGCAAATGCAGCATAAAGTAACCGTAATAGCTTTAAGTATTATAGGTCTTAGTATAATTAGTTCTTGGGGTATGGCTCAGGGTTTGGTCCAAGTGCCTTCTTCAATTTTAGAAAAAACTGACTATGGAATTACCATAAGCTATAATGGTAAGGTAATCCAACACCGTACAGTTGAGGGTTGGAACATCAATCAGCCAAATTGGCAACCACCCTACGAACGTGGCGATACCGCTTATGTCAGTGAAGAAGTATTGCAATATCTTGGATTTAATCTACCAAGATTGATGAATATACGTTCCTCTACCAGTGAGCGCTTTAGAATCGTGTTTGACCTTGAAGAGCGCATCTATATAGAAGACTTTTCTATGGAAGGGACGATAACAGCTGGCAGACCTTTAGAACTTAATATGCCTGCCTTGTCGGTACCTTGGGGATTGACAGAGCAAATTTCAGATATTAACATTCAGCTTTTTAGTGATGTCGATAAAACACGTATTCGGTTTAACAGCCAACAAACGCGAGCTTATAAACTCTTTAGCTTGAGCGACCCACGACGCTTAGTTATTGATTTTGGTGAAACACCTGAGCAATTGCAGCAACTGGCGCAATCAGCACCAGTGCAACAGCCTAATCAAATCGGAACACAAGCGCCCGCACAGGTTCAGCAGCCGATAGCACAACAGCCTGCAGCGCAACAACCAATAGCCCAACAGCCAGTAGCAGCACTGCCAGTGCAGCAAACAAATCAAATAGGAACGCAAGCGCCAGCACAACAGTCACAAGTGCAACAACCTGTGCAACAATATCAGGCACAAGGTCAAATAGGCGTACCAGCACCTGTTCAAGCGCAAGCACAGCCTCAAGCGCAAGTACAGCCTCAAGCGCAAGCAGTTCCTCAAGTGCAAGCACAGGTACCCAATCAAGCTGGAAATCCAATAGGTGCACCACCAGTTGTGCCACCACCAAATCAAGTTGTTAATCAAGCGCCAGTTCAAGCACCACTGACTCAATCTGGACAGCCTTTAGTGCAGCCACCAGCTCCCTTAAGTCAAGCAGGGCAAGTTGCTAGTGGTATAGGTCAAAGCCTCAACGCTATGTTGGAAAATGCTAGTGATATTGCTTCAGCAGCTGAGCAAAGCTTAAAAGATAAAGCTCCAATTGATCGTGTGGTGCAAAATGGTGTGCGCTATCGTAGATTTCCATTTAGCACAAATGCGGGCGAAAGTATTATTCATGTTGTTGAAGTTACCCCTGGCTATGGTGAATTTCGAGTTGTGGGTAGCTTAACCACACCAAGGACGATTAGTGAACTTGCTAACGGTGCTTTGGTAGGCATTAATGCTGGCTATTTTGATCCTAGTACACACACATCAATAGGTCTTTTAAAGATTGCAGGGTCCGAACTTGCTGAGCCAACGCGAAACCGAGCAAGTATTGCTTTTGGACCTGGTACTGTGGCGATTGATCGTGTTTTGACTCAGGTTAGTGTTTCAAGCCAAGGCTATTCGGTAACTCTAGAAGGCTATAATACACCTGCCAAAACAACTGCCTATACTACGCCAAATGCACGTGTTGGTTTGCCAGGACAGGGTGTCATTACGGTTAAGGATGGCTATGTTATTGAGAATAAGATAGGACCACGTACGGTTCCTTTTGATGGTTATGCCATTGTTTACGAAGCAGATATAAATGATACATCTTTTAGGTCCTTGGCACAGATAAGTGCTGGTCAAGCTATCAATGCACAGTTCGAAACAAATCCTAAAACGCTTATGGCTTTACCTTATGCAGTTGAAGCTGGACCTTTACTGGTTGAAAATGGACAGCGTGCTTATAATCCTGATTTTGAAAACTTTGAGAATGCCTATATTCTAAATGGGCGTACACATCAGGCAGCAATCGGGGCTCGAGCTGACGGTACTGTCCTCTTTGTAGCAGCTGAGTCTATGGTTGCACAAGAGCTCATTCCTTTGTTCATACACTTAGGTGCAGACACAGCCATGCGCTTAGATAGTGGCAGCAGCACCCAGTTGTTTGTTGATGGTGAACTCATCAATAAAAGGTCTCAAAGACGTGTCGTGAGCGGTATTATTTATTTACCAAACTAAATAGGCAGCTACAAACCTTAGTTTCAAAAATTAGTTCAAAAATTAGTCCAAAGGATTAGCATGGGTTTATCTGTGCTAGTCTTTTTATATTTCAGAACTCATACTAGCCGTCGTAGCTTGCTTTTTAGCAGATATACAATAGATATGAGAGCATATAAATTTTTTTGAGCAATCACTCATGAACTGAAAGCTTAGGCTCAATTAAACCTAGATTAGAAAGAATAAGCCAATTATTAGAAAGTGAAACAATTCTCATAGCCTAAATAAGATTTCTAACAGAGAAAGCTTCCTAAAGTTAAAGCTAATGAATTTGTGAGATAGAGCACTTCCTAGGCTTGTTAAAAGGTATAGCTAGTTTTAGCTGTTACTCAGGGCTCTAAGATGCCGTAAAACAGATGTTGATTCAAGCTATTCAATATCTAGGTACTAAGATTAACAGGCCAAACAAAGGAAGTTGTTTTTCGGGGTGTTTCAAGGTGTGGAAATGTGGAGATTGTTATGGGGTTGAATAGCCTCTTGTTGCTAGGTAGTAGTTTGCTACTTATGTTGTTTACTGGTTTTGCAGTGATGCAAAAATCAATACAACTGGCTAATGCAGTTAAAAAGAAAGATACTGTACTTAAGAGAACAATTGTAACGATACTGATTGGCTTTTTTGCGTTTTCAGTGCTTGGTATATTCGTTATGTTTGGTCTAACAAGCTGGAGTGAACAAGCGGACGGGTTCCCGCTGCTCTTTCTAGTGTTTCAATCCTTACTGTGTGTAACAACTATCATTGTTGCCACAGTTGCTTCTTATGGACGCTTACCTGCCCGTATCTATATTTATCTAGCATTATTTATTTCTTTAGTCCTTTACCCATTTTTAGGTCGTTTGCTGTGGCATGACTTGTTAGATGCCAATCAAGCAAGTTGGCTTGCTGCTATGGGCTTTAGGGATATTGCAGGCGCGACTTTAATCCACAGTGTGGCTGGTTGGGTGGCTTTAGCAACGTTGATTATGTTTGGCTTACGCAAGAAAGTTGGCGTAGGTGTAAACCATAAATTAGGATTGCGTATTCTTAGTACCCTTTTGATTAGTGTGGGTATTTTGACCATTATTGCGGTGATGGCTAGTTTACATGTGTCAGAATTCAGCAATGTATTTAAGGAATCAATAGTACAAAAAGCGCTTTCTAATGCACTTTACGCAGCGTTTAGCGCAATTGTTATTGCGGTTGTTGTATCGCTTATACGGTTTAGACGATTGCATATACGTATCTGTACAAGTGCATTTATTGCAGGCTTAGTTGCGATAAGTGGTTCCGCTTTTGCAGTCGATATGGTTGCTGCGGTCATCATTGGCGCTGTTGCAGCTATGTTAATGATGGTGACTGCTTCAATTCTTGAAGCGATAAATATTGATGATGCGCTGAATATCGTCCCAACACATTTGGTGGCTGGTATTTGGGGCTCAATTGCCGTAGGTGTGTTTGCAAACACTGAACTTTTAGGAAGCCAGTTGAACCTAACTGAGCAATTGGCTATACAAGTTATTGGTATTACCTTTTATGGGTTAGTGAGCTTTCTACCGACCTGTATATTCTTGTGGTTATTGGCAAAGTTAAACTTATTAGGGATTTATTCTAAGGCTTCTAAAGAAATCGCCGCTCAAAAGGCAAGTACGTTGTTTAGTACCTTAGAGGAGGAGGCTCGAGCTCGAAAAAATTCTTTTAGGGAAAACGCTAAAGCAACCCAAGCTCTGTCGGTACTTACCAGCTACGACATGCAAGGCTATGATCCTAAGAATCCACAAAAATTAAAAGAACTAACCAAAAAGAATCTTCAAACAAGCTTTAATACAGGCGTCGTACTGAGCGACCAGCCAACGAAGGGTAGTAAAGCTAAACAAGGTAATAAAAGTACATCGACTGGTCGATCACTAAGAACCACAAAAGTTACTAAGCAGGATACACAGGTAACACAAGCAAATTTAGCTTCTGTTGCAGAACAATACACTGGTTATAAAAAGCGTTATCCCAGCAAGGATATTCAGGTCTTCATAGAAATGCTTGAAGATGAAGTCAAAGCAACAAAACCAGCAAGCTATACAACAAGTTTAGTCTTGAGTAAATTAAGTGAGCTGCGTACATCGAACTTTAGTGGTGATGCTGCTAAAAATGAAGCAGGCCAAATAACTGCTTCAGATATTTTTGGAATACAAATCTTTTGCACCGCAATGGCAGATACTTTGTCACATGCTGAAAGCTTAGATGGGCAAATAAATGCGCAATTTGTAAATGATATTTACTTTGCAAGTGCATTGCATAGAATTAGTACAATTGGAGTTGATGATGAATTGCTCCAAGAAATTGGAAAATTTGATAGCCAAGACTATGCTGATTTAGAAGAACAAAGCGCCTTGCCTACATCACTAATTGAAGATGTTTCTAAGAAATCAAAGAAAAAAGTAAAGTCACAAAGTTTAATTCAGATGTGTACAGATATTGCTAAAGCACATCAGGAACGCTGGGATGGCAAAGGCGAACCAAACGGACTTAAAGCAGATGCAATTCCTTTAGCTGCTAGAATTGTTAATTTAGTAGATAGCTATATTATACTAAGAAGTAGACCAGCCAAGCTACTATCACATCCTGTAGCCAGCCACTATATGCTGATGAATTCAATGAAGCAGTTTGATCCTGTTCTGGTGCATCACTTCTTCCGTATTAATGACTTGTTCGAAGACAATTATGCGAAGAACTTTAGTCATATAACTAAAGGAAAATACTCACCGCCAACTTTAGAACGTGTTGCAAGTCAAGCACTTACAAATGGTCAAGGTAAAGTTATAGAACCAGAAAATACAATGGAACTTTTAATGGATTTATAGGATCGTAGATTAACTTTCGATTTCTAAAAAGCAACTGCCCCTTATGATTTTCGTGAGGGGCATTCGCTGTGGTTTAGCTTATTGAAACCAATTCCGTTTATATCTGTGTTTTAGACTGATGTCATGTTTACGGATCTATCCACAAAGCTTAGGGAATGTGGTTGAGCAAATGAGAGCTCTGGCTCATTTGTTCACTAGGTATATCTTCGGACGCAGTATAAGGTTTGTGTTTTTCAGTCTTCAAAAATAACCCAATAATGAACTTGCAAGATGATGAATTCCTCGATGTTTGTTTCGAATTAGATTATCAGAATCAATATGATTCTAAGTCACAAGATCTCATATCGATATATCGTCAGCTTGCTGCGATGCTGTTCATGTTTCACTTTACTAAACACCATCAATCAGCAAGAAAGTACCTTCTGCCGCACCACGACGAAGCTCTTTAGCAGCTGTATATTCTTCTGAATTATAGAATGCTCGACCAGCATCCATATCAGGGAATTCTATAACGACCATTCGCTTCGTAACTTCTTCACCTTCAAGTGTTTCTTTATCGCCATTTCTA
>CALHRJ010000157.1 GCA_938038395.1 uncultured Deinococcales bacterium
GTTCATGGCGTATATGCCACGCTTGTCGTGGCGCATGGGTTTTATAGGTGACATGATGGCGAACTATAAACGTGGGTCTGTTTCTTTTGAACGTATGGATAAGCTATTGCATGACGCACCTGCGGAGCAGATTGTACGACCTGAGCAGGTATTCTTTCAACGGAGTAGAAGGACTAAATTAGAGAATCCTTTGTTAAAGGAGATAGTTGAGCTCGAGCCCGATGGCTTTAGCCCGATTAACCAAGGAAAAGAATCTATAGTAGCTGATACTTTAGATACAGTATCGATTCAAGGACTTTCTTATAGCTACCCTGAAGGTGGTGCAAATGCTTTTGGAATACAGGACATCAACTTTGAGATTAAACAAGGTGAGTTTGTCGTTATCACGGGTAAAGTAGGTTCAGGTAAAACAACCCTACTTAAAGCACTTTTGGGTATTTTACTAAAAGATTCTGGCAAGATATTTTGGAATGGTAAAGAAGTCTTAGATTCGGCCAGCTTTTTTGTACCACCACGCAGTGCATACACTGCACAGGTGCCACGACTCTTTAGTGATACTTTGCGAAATAACATCTTGCTTGGACAACCCGAAGAACGCCTCGAAGCTGCGATTGATACTGCTATTCTTGGGCACGATGTTGCACGTTTAGAAAAAGGTTTGGATAGCTTGGTGGGTACACGAGGCGTAAAACTTTCAGGTGGTCAGATTCAAAGAACTGCTGCTGCAAGAATGTTTGCTCAACAAGCAGAGCTTATGGTTTTTGATGATTTATCTAGTGCGCTAGATGTGCGAACAGAGGCGCAGTTGTGGCAGAAGATTTTTCATCAAGATGGGCAAGATAAAGCGAAAGTGACCTGTTTGGTGGTGTCGCATAGACCTTCAATTTTGGAACAGGCGGATCAGGTTCTTGTTATGGAGGCTGGGCGCTTGAGAAAAATGTAAGTTGAAAAGATAATAGAGATACTGAATGACCGTAAGTCTCAAGCTTAGAGTTTTGAACTAAGAAATCTTTAGGTTTGATGATTTACGGTCTTTTATGTTGTATGAAGGTGATATTATTGAGTGCAGGTCATTTAAAAGCATTTAAAATACAGCAATTGCAAAAAAGAGTCCCGCAGCTAGAGAGCTTAGGCATTTACGGGTGCGTCCTGCCAAAGGTTGAACAAATATCTAAGCTAATCATTAGATTATTCCAGTTCACAGGAACGCACCTTTGAAGTTTTTTAAAAAGCAAAAAAACTTCTATTTGTGTTAAAACTATTTTCAATCTTGACTGGGACGCACCCGGCATTTACCGTTAAAGGTATAACAACATCAACTTGAGGTAAAATTAATTATTAATGCAAATGCCCATAGTTATGTGATGAGTGTGTTCATCAAAGGATATTTACGTTTGATTCATATATGCATAGGTATAAGATGCGTTAAACTACGGCATGGAGGTCCTAAAAATGATAATTGCAGTTGTGTTATTGGTTCTACTCTTCGCATTTTTAGGCTCGAGCTGGTATCTTGCCGAAAAAGTGCTCATCCCTGCACCTTATGGCTTTAATCCAGAATTTGAAATCTTACATATCGGTGAGAAGCTTGTTACCTTGCCAAAAAACCCTTCAAAAAAGCAATTTGCTCAAACTGGTAGCAGAGGTAAATACTTACTTATGTGGCTTGATGACACTGGTGAGCGTGCCTATGGTGATTTAGGCGAGATTGTTAAAGAAACAGGCGATACAGTTACACGAGAATTTAGCCTTCGTAAAGGTGAACTTCCAGAAAGTGGTACGCAAGCAAGTTTGGAGATTTGGGTTCAGTATGAAAATCCAAAGGCAGATTTTGGTTATGACTACGAGGAATTACGTTTACGTGGCATAACGGGTGAGCTTCAAGCTTGGTGGATTGATAATCCTCAAGTAAGTAACGCGTCGATTTCAGATGGTAAAACCGCAGTGCTATTACTACACGGACGTAGACGTGGTGAAATTCGCGAGACTATGCGGATTATGCCAACCTTGCATGACTTAGGCTTTCCAATGTTGTCGATTAGTTATAGGAATCATTCACAAAGCGATATGAGCCCAGATGGTTTGTATCATTATGGGGCGAGTGAATGGGAAGATGCTAAAACTGGTTGGGATTACTTAAAAGATAAGGGCTTTGAGAAGATAATTATTGTTGGATTTTCGATGGGGGGAGCGGTGGGGCTCGAGCTAACAAAACACATCCCCCAAGAAGATGTTCCTGCCCTTATTCTAGATTCACCCCTTTTAGATACCCACACCGTTCTACAAACTGGCGCACGCAACACTGGCATTCCAGATTTTCTCTCAAACATTGTCATATTCATGGCAGCCCAACGCTCAGGTGTTGACTATCGTCAGTTAGATCAACGCAAATACGCCCATCAACTCACCATGCCTGTACTACTTTTTGGTGCAGTAGCGGACACCACCATACCCATAAGCCTAGTAGATGAATTTGCAGAAAAGGTAGAAGCACCTTTAACTTATAAGCGTTTAGAAGGCGTAGAACATGTAGAACCCTGGAATGATGATCCAGAAAAGTATGCAAAATGGGTGGCAGACTTCTTAAAGACATATGCGGTACAATAAAAGAACATGTTTGACCAACTCTTAAATTTTGTTATTCGAGCTACCAATCTTGCCCCGAAGTACAAGGAAAGTCATTGCCTTGTTGTTAGTAGGGCGGTTGGTGGTTGCGATATTTGTAAAGATGTTTGCCCACACGAAGCAATAACCATTAAGCGCAAAGTTATCATTGACGATATTGACTGTACAGGCTGTGGTTTGTGTGTACAAGCCTGCCCATCTCAAGCCTTAAACGCTACGGTTACCTTTCAAAAAGGTGTTCCTATAAAGTGCTCACAAGTTAAAGGTGGAGCACAAAGTGTTAACTGTTTAGCTCGACTCCAAGCTAGCGATTTGCTGCGCTTAAGTGGTCAAAAAGGCTCTGTGAAGTTGTTACATGGTGATTGTGCAGATTGTAAAATTGGTACAGAAGCTGTTCTTACTGCCGTAGATAATGTTGCTGAGGAAGCCAAAGTTTTAGCAGGACTTTTAGGGCGAGATCTTGAAGTTAGTCGTGAATTTGCAGAAAAATATGATAGTCAAGACAATCCAGAAAAGCTAAGTCGTCGCGATTTCTTGCGTGGTGGCTTGCGTAGTGTACAAGAAAATACCTCTGATATACTGGCTCCTTTAGAAGGTCTTGCAAACGTTCAAGAAGAAAAAGGTTTGCCGATTGAGCACATAAAAAAGCTTGCTATTATAGAAGTATCCAAACCTGAACCTGAGGATCTTGTACCTTGGCCTTTACCTAGAGTGGGTGATGGTTGTATCTTCTGTCCAGTATGTACCAATGTTTGTCCAACAGATGCTTTTTCAAGAGATTTTGAAAAGCCGTCTTTACGTTCAGGTGGAACACTCAATTTAGACCCTGAAAAGTGTAATGGCTGTAATGCTTGTGTAACGTCATGTCCTGTTGATGTTGTAACTATGGATAGCGAAATTAGTTATCAAGAACTGTCTGGTGGTACACAGATTGCATTTGAAAAAGCTACGGTAACAACAGAAGAGAAGACTGTTTCTAGAAATTAAACTAAGTGACTAAACAATTCGATAGTGTCATTATAGTTTTAGGTTCTCCAAATGACGATACGGGTAAGCTTTTAGCAAATGCAAAAGCCCGTTGTGAAAAGGCCTATGAAACATACCAACAGTTAAGTGTCAGAGGTAGCTGTGCCGTGCTTCCTACAGGTGGTTTTGGTGAGCACTTCAATCGTACGAATACGGCACACGCTGACTACACGAAGCAGTACATGATTGATCTTGGTATTTCAGAGGATGTCTTTTTAGAAGCTGCTTTGAGTCGTCATAGTATTGAAGATGCTGTGTTTTCAAATCGAATCTTACAACAATATAAGGTTCAAAAGTGCTTTGTGGTTACCTCTGATTTCCATGCTGACAGAGTAAAGTTTATTTTTGAATATGTCTATGACAAGGCTCAAGAACTCGTAGTGGTTCCAGCTATGGTAATCTTGCCAGAGAAAGAGAAAGCTAGACTTATAGCGCATGAAAAACAAGCTTTAGCAGGACTCAAAAAGAATGGAATAATTTATGAAGGATTATAGTATTGTCGAACTACAATCATTGATGACATCGGGAGAAATGACCTCTGAGGCGCTAGTTGATGCCTATTTGCAACAGATTGATAGCTATGATAAATCTGGTCCAATGCTTAATTCTATAATTGAACTCAATCCTGATGCTCGTGAAATTGCAAAAGCGCTAGATGAAGAGAGACAAACTAAAGGTATGCGAAGTAGTATGCACGGCATACCTGTGCTGCTTAAAGATAATATTGATACAGCAGATAAGATGCTAACTACTGCGGGCTCTTTAGCTTTAGTAGATGCGCCTAAGCCTGAGCAAGATGCATTTATTGTGCAGCAACTTAGAGCTGCTGGTGCAGTTATTTTAGGTAAAACGAACTTGAGTGAATGGGCGAATTTTCGCTCCTCTCGCTCAGCAAGTGGTTGGAGTAGTCGTGGAGGTCAAACAAGAAATGCTTACTCACTAGACCGCTCACCATGTGGCTCATCATCTGGGTCTGGTGTAGCAGTTTCAGCGAATCTGTGTTCTGTAGCTGTAGGTACGGAAACTGATGGCTCTATAGTTTGCCCATCTTCGGTTAATGGTATTGTGGGTATTAAACCCACAGTTGGTTTGCTGAGTCGTAATGGCATCATCCCAATATCGCATACCCAAGATACAGCTGGACCGATGGCACGAAGTGTGAGCGATGCGGCGATACTTTACGAAGCGATGCTTGGTGAAGATAGTTTAGATAAGGCAGCGGTTGAGCGCTATAAAAAAGACTTCGATACTGACTTTCAAATGTACCTG
>CALHRJ010000158.1 GCA_938038395.1 uncultured Deinococcales bacterium
CCAATCTTTTAGGAGGCAATATTATGTCCAATGACGTAAAAACAGAAGTAAAAACAATAGCCATGGAACTACCTCAAACGAAACAAGATCTAGCAGTTGAAGCAATATATCTAGATGAGATTCAATCAGACCACGAAGTGGTTTCTAGTTGTTGCACCCCAAAAGCACAAAGCCAGTGCTGCGAACCTTCTGAAAAAGACAGCTGCTGCGGCAACACTGATGACTCCTGTGGTTGTCAATAAATGAACATCTTATATATTTTCCCTCATCCTGACGATGAATCATTTGGTCCCGCTGGCGTTATTGATGCACAAGTGAAACAAGGTCATCAGGTTCACTTGCTAACCCTGACAAAAGGGGGCGCAACTCAACAACGACATAAGTTGGGATTGTCTGTTGAAGAAATGGGCGACCTCCGTTATCAGGAAATGCTGAAGGTCAAAGCAAGTTTAGGACTCAGTCAAATGAAAGTTCTTGACTACCCTGATAGCGGGTTGACAGAGCTTGATCCAAGACGCTTAGAAAAAGAAATAGAAAGCTATATTAATGAGCTAAAGCCGAAGCTTGTCATTACCTACCCTGTACATGGCGGTAGTGGTTACCACGATCACCTTGTAACTTATGCGGTTGTTAAACGTGTGTTTTTAGACATGCAAGAGGCTGGTGCGGATTATCTCAAACGTCTTGCTTTTTTTACAATGCCTGACAGTGGTGAGCCAACATTCTTGCCCAGCGGTTGGCCCAGACTCAAACTAAGTGATGCATCTCTTATTGACGCAGTTATTCCGTTGCAATCTGAAAATATTCAAGCCATGAAAGACGCTTTGTTGTGCTACGAAAGTTATCAAGCCATTGTAGAGACAACAGGTGTTATTGAAAAAATTGGTGATAGAGTTCATTTTGAGATTTTTGATGAGGATTTTTCACCCTCACTCAAGTCCTTGACAGAAGGGTTGAATTAGACTGAACAACAATCTAACAACGTAAGCGAAGTAGACTCCTCTGGTCAAAACTTAGACTTGGAATTACACGTCAATCTGAACCATACATTAACCGTTGCTTCTGAGGTTAGGTCTTTATTTAGCTTTCTCCTATTCTAGATGTGTAGAAACTCTACACATCTAGAATTTAATAAATAGGTGTACTAAGGTTATCTAATAGGTCATATGAATGTAAACATCATGCTAAGTAATATCCATTCAAATCCTAGTAACCTGGGTTTAAGTCAAAGCAATTTTAGGCACCACAGATTATAACTAACAGAGGAGTTCTATAAATTATGAAATCATTTATCATCATGAGCATAGCTGCTTTAGTTTTGTTCTTAGGAACAGTACAAGCTCAAACAATGCAACATACTGAACATTCAATTAGCGTTAGTGGTCAAGGCATCATTTATGGTGAACCAGATTTAGCTGTTGTTGAGATGGGCATCTCTACCAATGATGCTGATGCAGCCAAAGCAGTGGCAGAAGCCAATGACATCATAGATAAGATTCGCAAAATTGTGGGTAGTTTGGGTGTGGATGATAAAGACATACGCACATCACAATTTAATATTTGGCCAGATCAGCGTTACAACAACAATGGTCAACCTACAAGTACAACTTTTAGGGTCAATCACAGTCTGAGTATTACGGTTAGAGATATAGAGACTGTGGGTGATGTACTTGCTAAGAGCATCAATGCTGGGGCAAATTCTGTCAATAACATTCGCTATACTTTCGCTGACTCTAAGTCACTACAGAAGGAGGCTCGAGCTAACGCAATGGAAGCGGCTAAAGAGAAAGCACAACAATTAGCTGACTTAGCAGGTGTAAGCCTTGGTAAAGTAATTCGTATAAATGAAAGTACAAGTAGTGGCAATAATGTACCCATGCCTATGGCTATGCCAGAGATGGCATATACTACTGGTGCAAGTATGGATATGAGTGTTCCTGCTTCTGGTGGACAGCTTGCAGTGCAGGTGAATCTATTTATCGTTTACAGTATTGGGATTGAATAGCAAAACTATTTAGTTTGTCTTTCAAAAGTTCGTTTGTTATTTTTGACAAACGGTAATCAATACACGACCCAAACTATTGGCCTGCGCTCTTAACTGAGTTAGCAGGCCTTTTCATTTATATTTTTGATTGTGGTTTATGTTTGTAAGCAACGAAAGATAACTAAGAACAAACGCATAATAAAACTTTGGAATGTCTAGGGTAATTGCTCATCAGCGAATATCAATATAAACTTCTGGGGCTAAATTCAAAATTCAGAGGTGGAGTACTGTTCTCTCTAAATCCTTTTTTAAAGGATGCCTTTATTTGAAAACTTTCTGTTCGTAGAGTATTATGAAAGCGTACTGGTAGAGCAGTTTCCCCAACAACAAGCCCATTAGGTATTTCTTTAAAAACAGAAACCTCACCCTCTGCTGTAACAGCAATATTTTTTGCTATAGTAGTCAGCAATATAGACTGTTGCCTGAAATAGAAAGTTCACAGTCTGTAGCCTTTCCGTTCACATCTATTTTTCTTCTTCTAGTTTGGAACGCCGAAAATGAACCTTGTTATAGTCAGTATTTGGAAAAACCCCCAAAACACTCACTAGTGTTTTGGGGGTTTCTTTAGCAAAGGATTTACAATCTAAAATACCGTGATATGTTGACCCCTAACTGAATTCTTTAAGTCTGTAAAAAATTACCTTTGTAATACTAGTACAGCGACAACCGATAATAAAAGGGTATGTTTTGTAAGCTAAACTGTGAAAAGCTTATGGGTACAGACTTTCGCAATATAGTGAACCTATAAACCCTTACATTTTCACTTGTTAAAGCACTAGTCCTCTATGCCAATTCCAACAATTCTAAAAGGCTCCAAACCTTCAAACGCAAACGTAAGATTCAAAGGCTCACCAAATGCTGTTTCTACAACTACTTCGAGAACATTATCAGCCAACTGCTTAGCTGACACTAGTTTACCTGCACCTATAACTGCCCTATCTCGACTATATTCTTCTATAGCTTCTCCTAAAGACATCACCTCGTCAGTTGGAGGTGCAACATTTTCAATAAGAAAATCTTGAATACTGTCTTCACCTTCACCAGCCGTCATATCTAAATAGGCAAGAATACGCTGACCCATAGCCGAAGCTTCGAGTTCTTCAAGGCTTAAGTCTTTAGGCTCATCCCAAAGAGGGATTTCTACATCTCGCATATCAAATTCTGTCAATCCATAAGGTGCTTTTTCATCGAAGAAGAAGGAAGCCGTCCACATTTTACCCTCTTTATCTTCAAGCTTTACTTCAAGCTGATTCTCAGCTAACTGACTAGCTGCAACAATTGTCGTTTCGCCAATAAAGTTTCTTTCTTCCATGAAAGTTTCTTTTACTACTTGATAAGACACTTGCTGTGCAATATAAGATGAAAGATGGTTTTCATAGAAACTTCGTATGCTATCTTCACCATCATCAGCCAGTACACCTACAAAAGCGATAGCGTGTTGACCAATTTCTATATCCTTTAGTTCTTCAAGGCTGAGCACTTTCGCTTCTTTCCAAGGAAGGGTTGGCGTATAGTCAGATTCAAAAATCATACGCGCGAGTGTCCAACTCACTTGGGTTGCATCTGGCTGACCTGCACTGGAATTTAGATAGATGACTACATCGTCATCTACAAAACGGAGGAAGTCAGCATGGAAAATACCGTTGCCTCCATTGTGGGTTATGAGTGTTCCTTCGCTCATAGGTGAATCCATTACCACCCAACCGTAACCGTAAAAACTTTCGCCGCCACCTTCATCTACAAAAGGTGTATAGAGTTTTTCTTTTGACGTTTCAGAAAGAATGCCATCTCCTTCTAACGCCAAGTGCCACTTGTACATATCTTCAATGGTTGAAAGGATGCCGCCATTACCCCGTAAGTTCCAGTAAGGGCCATCTTCACCAAAAGGCTGATCAAGCAAACTGCCCCAGTCTTCGCCATCTTCTAAGTAACCATGGGCCAGCTCGTCTTCTTGCCAATCAGGCAAAATATAGCCTGTTTTCATCATGCCTGCTGGTTCAAAGAGGTATTCACGGACATAGCTTTCATAGCTTTGTCCCGTTAGTTTTTCAACAATAGCCGTAAGTATAGAATAGCCAGCATTTGAGTATTCGTACGTTTCGCCTGGTGTAAATAGCAGAGCGCGATCAAAGGCTTTGGCAACATAGTCATCACGCAAAATAGCTTCAAAATCATCACCTATTCCGCCAGGAAAACCAGCACTGTGTGTTAGCAGATGATGGATAGTGATTGCTTGTTTGTCTTCTGGTACATTGTCAAAGTATTTGCTGATAGGGTCCGTGACTTTGAGTTTACCCTGCTCTTCAAGCTTCAGAATAGCAGCTCCAGTGAACTGTTTGGTAATTGACCCAGTTGAGGCAACCGTTTCAGGCGTATAAGGAATGCTCTCTTCTCGGATTGCTAAGCCGTAACCTTTGGAAAGAATGACTTCACCATCTTGAGCAATTAGTACTGCTCCTGCATAGCCTCTATCGGCAAGTCCGACCATATAGCTGTCAATAGCCTCAGCAGTATCTCGTTGTAAAACTGTTTGTCCTAGCGAGTTTCCAATAAAACAAACTATCAAAATCCCAAAAAGAACATGTAGAACCCTCCGTTTTGCGTTGAACATTTTAGAACCTCCAAAAATAATTACAAGCTGTATATTACGATTGTAATACTACAAGTGTAGTATATTGGAGAAAAATTATCAAGAGGGATGAGAATACACTTTGATCTGCCCTTTGTTCTTAATCTCTAGAAGTTAATTTCTGTTTTCTTCAAAATCTCTGATTTCGGTATCTCTTTGAACGCTAAGACGATCTATCTCTTTCATTCTTTCACGTTCTACTGTCTGTCTAGCAACTTCAAGTTCCCTAATTCGCCTATCAAATTCGATTTCAAGTTGTCTAATCTGTCTATCTCGTTCGGTATTAAGACGATCAATCTCTCTGTTCGTTTCAGACTCTTTGTTCAAGCGGGCAATCTCGATTTCTCTAAGTTGATTATCAGACTCAATTTCAAGTTGTCTAATCTCCCTATCTCTTGCGAACTGTTCTGAATCTCTTCCAATCTGCATATATCCGTAGGAACTGTTTCCAAAACTTGGCACGAATAACAGTGTCACACCGAGTAGCAAAAGAGCCATACCAATCCCTTTTTCA
>CALHRJ010000159.1 GCA_938038395.1 uncultured Deinococcales bacterium
AAATTTGTACGTGGATTATTCGACCGAGGGTGAATTTATCCCTCGATCGACTTTTGTAAGTTTTCAATTCTCTCTGCTTGATTATTTTTAGTGGTGTGTGAAGAATCAGAATTTTAGAAGTTTTCGTAAAATTTGTTTATGTCTAAACGACCTTTGCCAAGCTTGCTGCTACCCCACCAGCCTAAAAAGCTTTGATTGCCAGATAAGTTGTTAATGTTGTAGGTGCTATTATAGAGTCTGAGTGTTAAGGTAGTATTTACAGCAGAATCATCAGATGCACCTAGCGCTAATGCTCCAACTACCATAGGTACAGACATAGACGTTCCTGACCAAGCTACCTTCAAGTTTCCAGGTGCTGGACCAAATACTTGTTCGCCAGGTGCAGACATTTCAACATCGTTCGAGTAGTTTGCAAAAGAAGACTTAATATCATTACTATCGACACTTGTAACACTAATCTGTCCGCTTCTACGCTCCATTGAAGATGCAGGGTAGGTGACATTTTGGTTTCCACTATTCCCGGCTGATGCAACAACCATAACACCATTGTTAACAACAGATTTGAGTGCTGCGTCTACTGCAGATGAGTAACTAGAACTACCCAAGCTCAGGTTAATAACATCCGCACCTTGTTCTTCAGCCCAAAGGATAGCAGTTGCTAAATCAGCGATAGTACCAGTACCGTCAGGTCCCAATATTCGGATAGGCAAGATGGTTGCCCTAGGAGCAACTTGGCGGATGATGCCAGCAATATGAGTACCATGACCAGTACCTCTATTTTCAAACATAATACCTTCGTCAAAAGGATCATTATCGTTGTCATAAAAATCCCAACCAGGCATCATGGCATCTGAAAGAGCTGGGTGAGTGTAGTCAACACCAGTATCGATAACAGCAACAATAGTACCAGCACCTAAGTTTTGAGATTGGCTGTGACCTGAATCTAAACCGATTTGTTTCCAGATATCAGTATTTTCAGGCATCCAGTCAAATGAGCCGCCAGCCCAAAGGCTTGAGCTACCACCAGCCCAAAGACTAGAAGAACCGCCAGCCCAAAGGCTCGAGCTACCACCAGCCCAAAGGCTAGAAGATCCGCCAGCCCAAAGACTAGAAGAAGCTGAATCTATACCTGCTTCGCTACTTATGCTAAAAGCGTTGGTATTTTCCTCAAGGTCACCATCAGAAAGGGATAGCTTAGAAATAGTAGTATCTGATGCTAAGTTAATACCAATAATTGCAAGTTCACCTTCTTTAAAGGCGAATACTTGACCACTATATTCTTCAGCCAGAGACTCAGCAGAATCACCAGCTTGAGGAACAATCGTAATAATGTGTGACGTATCCGATGTACTGTCTAGAGGAATTCCATTATCCTCTTGCAGACTACTACAGGCGGCACTAATTAAAGTAATTGTAACTAATAATGCCCCAAGTTTTACGATAGCAATTATTTGTTTGCTAAAGCCATATCGATGAACCAATTTTTTCATAATGTTGCCCCCAACATTGAGTTTGCTTTGTGAACCAGACACTTGATGATTACTCTTATTTTTTAAAGAGGATATTTATAGTTGAATCATTACTAGATAAACTAATAAATAGAATAATCATGACTGAATTTAGTTAGCAAACTAATAACAGTTAGTTTTTATTTAGCTAACCGTTTCTTAAACGTACTCTAGTTATTACGCTCTTACAAGAATATGAGGATTTTGATTATGAATTCATTTGTTAAGTGAGCGTAATCAATTTCTAAATAAAGGCGATAAACCCTTGCTAGAGGAAGTTTCTAGAAACTTGCTAGGACAGATAAATTTCGAATAGCGGTAGATAACGGCCTGCAATACTTCCTGATTCTTTCTCATCAATCAGAACACCACCGATAGTTTCATAGAATTTTTTTGCGTTAGGATCACCATGAATTAACATTTTGCTAACACCCAAGGCTCGAGCCCTGTCTTTCCCATGCTCAATCAGTTTCCGCCCATATCCCTTACCAATACAAGCTGGTTCAACAAATAATGCCTCGAGCTCAATCGTTTGACTAGATAACTGAATAAGCGCATAAAAGCCAACAATAACTTTAGAGTCTTCTAAAGATTCTTCTAAAACATAGAAATGATTGTTCTCTAAGTCTTGCTGACTATAGGTTAATTCTTCACGGCAAGCTTCTATAAATTCAGCAGAGTAATCCCAATGAGCCTTAGACCGTAATGCCAAGTCACTAAGCAATTCTGCTTCAGTAGCAAGTGCTTTTCGTAGTTTAAGATTATCTTCCATTAATATTATTTTCTAAACTGCCAAAACTGAAGTTGAGTTTTTGAAGACTAATACTTGACCCTCAACAAGCTTTGAAAAACTTTCATCAACGCTAAGGTCCATACCAAAGGCACCTTGTAGCTCTAAATATATAAAGCCTGTGAGGGCAGCACGGTAAGTTCGAATTGCATGGATAATGTCTTCACCTTCAAGGTTAAAGCCATGAAATACAGCAGAAAAGACTTGTAGTAACTCACCACCAATGTCGTGAAGCTCAGGCTTATCCTCTACAGATTCTAGGCTGGCAAAAAAGAGTGCTGGTTGTTCTTTGCCAAATTGCCTATAGCTATGTGCAAGTGCTTCTAACGCAGCTTCTCCAGATAGACCCATAATTGCTTTTGGTAGAACATCGCTGAGCTCTTCTAAACCTCTACGGTGAATTTCTAAGCGAAGCTTCGCAATGTTGGTAACATGGTTATAAAGCGAAGGTGGTTTTATATTTAGCTCTTTGGCTAAGTCCTTCAAGCTTAATTGCTCTAAACCTTGCAAATTCGCAAGGTTTAGAGCAACGTTTATAACTTTTTCTTTTGTAAGTTGAGCTCTAGGCATGATTGGTGCGTTCTTTAGTGTGTGAAGATTTTAAAATAATTAGCATCATATTTTTGTTGGGTTAAACGCACCTTGGCGGTTTTTGCGCTGATTTAGGAACATGGCTTAAAAACACGCTATGAAGTTTTCATTCACCCAAGCTTGATTTAGTTTAAGCATGATTTAAGTGAGTGTGTTTAAAGCCTGTTGGTAATTTAAGTCCATAGCCGAGTCCACGGTCCATTCCAATATGTGCAAAGTAAATCATAGATAGTGAGATAAATAGCGGGTTACTAAGTAGTAAACCGATTAAGAGAAGTGTGACAGGTAATGCATAGTGATGACCAATGTTATAGATACTAGCACCAATTTGTTCATTGAACAGGTAGCCAATCATCGTTAAATCAGGAATAAGCAAGAAGCCTACAAATAGCCACCAACTACCACCAAAGCTATTGTATAGCACTAAACTTGCAATGAATACAAATAAGCCTTCTAGTTGAAGTAGCGTCTTTGGTCTGTTGAATAAGTTATTTGATTTGGTATTTGACATTGTGTTTCTCCTTAAAATGTAGATGTAGTAAAACTAATATAATTAGACTATAAACTAATCTAATTAGTTTTGTCAAGCCTATTTTTAAACTGTTGAATAGTTACTGTTCTCTTGACCTAAAGAATGAGGCACTTTAAACTAGCTTTTGAAAGACCTTTAAAGCAGTCCAGAGAGGCTGAGAAGGAGAACTAATGAATCGAAAAACAAACATAGTGTTCGTGTTTGCTGCTGCCGTGCCTAGCTTTGGGTTCGGTATTTTTTTTGCCAAATTGCATAAGGCAGGTCATAGCCTTAATACTTCACCGATAATGACGGAAGTGCGAGGGCTAAGCTTATGCCGATAAATCCAGCACTCGTACATAAAGCCAGCATCATGACTGAACAAGAGATGCAGCGAGCGCTTACGCGTATTGCTCACGAAATTATTGAGCGTAATAAGGGTGCCGATAACTTAGCGATGGTTGGTGTGCATACTAGAGGCGTACCAATTGCTGAGCGTTTAGCGAAGCTGATAGGTTCATTTGAAAATCAAGAACCGCCACTAGGTAAGCTAGACATCACACTATATAGAGATGACTTGTCTGAAATTAGTGTCCAGCCAATTGTTCGTAAGACTGAAGTTCCTTTTGACATCAATAAGATGAATATCGTCCTTTGTGATGATGTTCTCTATACAGGTCGCACCTCACGTGCTGCGCTGGATGCATTGGTAGATTTAGGACGACCGTCCATCATCCAACTTGCAGTGCTTGTTGATAGAGGTCACAGAGAATTACCGATTCGTGCAGATTATGTTGGTAAGAACCTTCCAACCAGTAAACAAGAAGTAGTGAAGGTCAAACTTGAATCCGTAGATGGAGAGGATAGCGTTGATTTGTATGAGTTGGGACTGGGTGCATGACCAGTACACAATCTATACCCTCTAATATAGAAGTACAAGCAGAAGCGCAAACAGAAGTACAGGCTTTAAAGCATAAACATTTACTAGATTTACAAGACTGGACAAAAGACGAATTCCTACAATTCTTTAACACAACAGATGCAATGGCAGATGTTATGAAGCGGACGATTAAAAAAGTTCCTGCATTACAGGGTAAAACTATTGCAACGCTATTTTTTGAAAACTCAACACGTACAAAGCTGTCTTTTGAACGTGCAGCTAGGGCTCAAAGCGCTGATGTCGTGAGCTTTGCTGCGGGTAGTTCGTCACTCTCAAAAGGGGAGAGCATCAAAGATACCTTGCTTACAATTGATGCCATGCAAGTGGATGCTTATGTCGTACGTCATGTTTCATCTGGCGTACCGCATCAGCTAACTCGTTGGACAGATGCGAGCATTATCAATGCTGGTGATGGTAGACGTTCACACCCTACCCAGGCTTTGTTAGATGCCTATACGTTTAGGCAAGAATTTAATGGCTTTGATGATTCAGGTGGTTTTGAGGGCAAGAAGATTGCCATTGTTGGCGATATTTTGCACTCTAGAGTTGCTCGAAGTAATATAAAGATTTGGACTGAACTTGGTGCGAAGGTTGTACTTTGTGGACCACGGATGTTGCTTCCAGAGGAGCTCGAGCGCAAAAACGTAACCTTAACCAATTCTGTAGCTGAGGCAGTAGAAGGCGCTCACGCAGTTATGGCACTCCGTATGCAACAAGAGCGCATGGCTGGTGGTTTACTACCATCTTTACAAGAATACAGCGAACGTTATCAAGTCAATGATGAGATGATAAAACTAGCACATGATGATTGCATCGTCATGCACCCAGGGCCGATGAACCGAGAAGTTGAAATTAGCAGTGAGTTGGCTGATGGGGAAAGAAGTGTTATTGAGCAGCAAGTTGCCAATGGTGTGCCTGTAAGAATGGCAGTTTTTTATAGTTTGCTTGTTGGAAAGTAAGGGCAAATTTCCCCTCTAGGAAAGTGGGGAATAGTAAGTGCATTACAAGTCTCCCTTTTTTAAAGGGAGATTTAGAGGGATTCTGGTTTTAAAAAAGTCAAATCCCCCCTAGCCCCCCTTAATAAAGGGGGAATGAAGTATAGCTGGAGAATAATTATGCGTATTTGTATTAAAAACGGTATTTTACTTGATGGTGGTAAAGAAGAAAAAGCAGATTTATATCTGAAGGATGGCATTATAGAAGGTCTAAATCTTGGTGGCGAGGTTGACGAAACTTATGATGCCATAGGAAATATAGTTACACCAGCCTTAATAGATTTACACGCTCACTTGCGTGAACCTGGTCAAGAAGCAAAAGAAGATTTACGTTCTGGTTTAAGTGCAGCAGCAGCAGGGGGCTATGGAACTGTTATTTCTATGGCGAATACAAGCCCACCAGTAGACGACCCAGATGTTGTGGCTTCACTAATCGCAAAGGCTGAAGCAATTGGTCAAGCACGTTTGCGTCCTGCTGCTACGTTGAGTAAAGGTTTAAAAGGTGAAGAACTTACTGACTTTGCAGCACTAAAAGATGCTGGCGCAGTCATGATTACGGATGATGGTATTCCTGTTGTTGATAGTCACCTGATGCGCCGAGCTTGTGAATATGCTGCTGAGCTAGGTTTGGTTATACAAACACATTCAGAAGAACCTACCTTGCGTAAAGATGGTGTTATGAACGAGGGAGTTGTCTCACAGCGTTTAGGCTTACCTGGTAATCCAGTTGAAGCTGAGTCAATCATGATTTTTAGAGACTGTGAACTAGCACTTATGACAGGGGCAAGGGTTCACATCGCACACATCACAACAGAACGTGGCATGAAAGTGGTTGAATGGTTTAAGGAACAGGGTGCACCAGTTACGGGTGAAGTGACCCCAAACCATCTAACCCTTACAGACGAAGTGCTGAGTAACTTTGACCCAATATGTAAAGTAGCACCACCTTTGCGAACAGAAGCAGATAGGTTATATCTTCGTGACGCAGTTAAACGTGGTGTGGTTGATAACATTGGTACGGACCATGCACCGCATACCAGAGCAGAAAAAGATCAAGACATGCTAAACGCACCATTTGGCATTGCTAATATAGAAGTGTCTTTTCCTCTTTGTTACACCACTTTGGTCGCAAATAATGAGATGAGCCTAAGTAACTTATTAGAATTATATCAAGCTAAAGCTGCGGCTGTTATGGGCTGGGACGCACCGAGTTTAGCGGTTGGTCAAGCAGCAGATATTGTGGTTATTGACATCAACACAGAAAAAGCTGTGGACGCATCACAATTTAAGAGCAAAGCAAAATTTAGTCCTTGGGAAGGTCTAGGACTCAAAGGTTGGCCTGTGGCAACATTTGTTCGAGGTCAAAAAGTCTTTTCTTAAGTTGTAAATGGGGTGGGTAGTGCAATCAGACAATAAAAAAAAGAAAGTGGTTGATTGATCCGACTCGAATCAACCTCTTTCTTTGAGTCCGGTGTAGCATAGATAATATATCGCACAAATTCTTTCAGAATTCTTAACTAACATAAATGAATCTTAATGTTTGAGTTTTTGTGGATTATCTCTCACGATTTTGTATGATTTATTTAGCTAAACGTAATGTAAAGCCTACTCCCGCAAGTATTCAATACTTCAGACTATGTAGTTCACTATGGATTTTCTAAAAATCCATAAGGCTATTGCTTAATTACGAGATAACTGGAAACAATGAAACTCGTTAGTTAATTAAGTTTATGAAGAAATATATGAGATAAATGACTGTTTCTAAGCTTGTTTTAGGCTGGTTGTAGCTGTTCTTTGGTAAAGTTTACAAAACCTCGCAGTAATTGAGAACAACGTTCTAATTCTGGATGAAGCATACTAAAAGGTCTTTTAAAGCCTTCTGCTTCAATGGGTAGCGCTACCAATAGACCTGAGTCACATTCACGTTGTACAGCTAGTTTTGATAGGAAGGCTGCGCCGTAACCTTGAAGAACGGCTTCTTTTACAGTATCTACACCTGTAGCGACCAATGAAGTTTCTAAGTGAACGCCAATGTCGTTTAGAGCATTGTCAACTACAGCTCTTGTGCCTGATCCGACTTCGCGTCTGATTGCTGCTAAATTGATAAGGTCTTTGGCATTTACTGATTGTTTGGTTGCTAATGCGTGTGAGGGTGGCAGTGTTAGTACAATTTCATCATAGCCAATGATACTGCGTTCAAAATCTGGTGTTTTTACTGGACCTTCTATGAAAGCAATATCTGCTTCACCTGTTCGCATAAGTGCTACTGCATCTTTTGTATTTTGGGTGAGTAAGTTGATGTCTAGCTTTGGAAAGCTTTCGTGGAATTGAGTTAATAGTTTGGGGAGCAGGTAAAGTGCAATGGTCATACTTGCAGAGATTCGTAAATGACCTTCTTCGCCTTCTTTAAGTTCTCGAACGAGTGTTCTTGCCCCATCAAGCGAACGAAGCAGACTTTGTGCGTGAGGCAAGAGCTTTTCGCCGTTTTTAGTAAGCGTGATGCCATAGCGGTGACGGGTATAAAGCGGCTCACCAACAGCTTCTTGTAGGCGCTTCAGTTGTGCAGAAATAGCAGGTTGGCTTTTGTGTAACTTGGTAGCAGCTTCAGTAAGATTGCCTGTTTGAGCCACTACTGCAAAGACGATTAAGTGTTCAGGTTCTACGAGCATGTGTTTAGTTATAACATATATTTATATCTAGTTTTAATATAACAATTTGAGTTTATACCTAAAATCGGCTACATTATGTATAAGTGTAATTAAAATTACGTAATCCGTATGACTTCTTTTAAACATACGCTACTAATACGTAATATTTTTTAAGGAGGCTAAGTGCTATGTCACAGAATACCGGTAGACAAATAGAGCTCGAGCCCGAATTCCGTCCCGACCCGCAGTGGACAAAGGTTTTAGACCACACACGCTGTGTCGGCTGTCACGCCTGTACCGTCGCTTGTAAAAGCGAAAATGATGTACCTGTCGGCGTTACTAGAACGTACGTCAAACACGTAGAAACTGGTTTATTTCCAGACACACGTCGCCAATTTCAGGTAACTCGCTGTAACCAGTGCTTAGAGCCACCTTGTGTTACTGCTTGCCCAGTTACCGCTATGTACAAGCGTAACGATGGCATTGTTGATTTTGACAAGGATGTTTGCATCGGCTGTAAAGCTTGTATTGCTGCTTGTCCTTATGATGCCATCTTTATTAACCCAGAAGACCATAGTGCTGAAAAGTGTAACTTCTGTACACAGAGGTTAGATGTTGGTTTAGAGCCTGCTTGTG
>CALHRJ010000160.1 GCA_938038395.1 uncultured Deinococcales bacterium
GAAGGTGCTATGTCTGGCTATGTAGATAAGAAAGCACAAATCTTGGATTGGGCAGATGTTGATTGGGCTGCACTTCGAGAAGAATTAGAACTAACTTGTAAGTTAGCAAAAGAATTAAAGTTATGGGTAGCACTAGGGTGCAACCATCAACTTACAGCACCCAACAAACCCCATAACTCCATTTACATCATTTCAGATGAAGGCAAGATCCACACACGATACGACAAACAATGGTGCTCAAATAACGAAACCTTAAATTGGTACACCCCAGGCAAGCATTTAACTACCTTTGAAGTGGATGGTTGGAAATTTGGATGTGCAATTTGTGTAGAAATACAATTTCCTGAATTATTTCTAGCTTACAGAGCCGAGCAAATTGATTGTTTGCTCTATTCCGTTTACAGGGATGATAGTATGTTCGGCATCCAAGCACAGGCATATGCAGCATGCAACAATTTTTGGTTTAGTCTTTCAAGTGCTCAGCAGGCAAGCTCGAGCTTACCTAGTAAAATGATTGGACCAAATGGTCAGATTCAAACTAGTTGCAAGCCCAATGAATCTACGCTTTGCATCAGTACACTAGATATGTCTGACGAGAATTATCACGTTGCTTTAAATCATGCTAGACCTTGGCGAGCTATAGCTCGCCAATCAGACTTTTATAACTCTGGCAATATCACTGATGAACGAAGTAGCAATAAAAATTCTTTTTAAGTCCCTCAAATTGAAGGTATCACAACTTCAACCATAAACTTTACTAAGTCATCGTGTGGGTGTTCTTCCTGCCCACCTACAGCTTCTATCAAATCACTATCCCAATCAGCACCTTCTGCATTGGCAGAATCTGTGACTGTACCCACGTAGATACAACTGATGTCTTTTTTAAGTTCCTCAGCACAAACTTTTGTTGTTGCATAGACCGATAACGTATCCATATTTACAACATCACAACCCTTAGCAATCATTTGTTGAATGGCGTCAGCATATTCTCTATATAAACTATTGCCATTCCAAACAGTGTACAGTCCCCACTGAGAAATATCCTCTATTTTAGACTTCAGTAAATCATAGAAGGCTGTTGTTGGAGTAGTCCGTTGAAAAGCATCCACACCATAGTGTGCGGCTATGGGTAGATCAGACATCGTATCTTTTGCAACAAAGTGCTGTCCTACTTTTGCACCGTTAAATGCACCTGCATAACCTATGCCAATAATATGATCAACACCGTAGTAAATGAGTTCTTCAACCGTGGTTGTACCGACAGCAAAGCCATAGACTTCACTTATTACGATAAACGTTGTTTCCTCGAACTGGCACAAGTGAACTTCAGCATTTGGAGAATGTAAGAAGTAACGCTCTTTAGCAGTTTCTTGAATGTAAGCTTGGAAGCCTGCTGGTAAAGGTGTGAAGCAAATAAAAGCTATACGGGCAGCAGCCCATTTAGGTGGCAATGTCGTATTTCCAAATAGTTTTTCGGGGGTTAAATGTGGTTTAGGCATCGTAGAATAAATATAGCAGCTCGAGCCCCTATAAACACCTATTCAGCTATTTCTAACTAAAATTAATCCACAAGTACGAAAAGAATAGATATTTTAGTGAATTTAACATAAAATCAATCTATAAACTTGTATATATGAAGGTTTTAAAACCCTAAATGACAAGTAACTAACAGCCATTCTCATAAATTCGGAGGTATACTTCTAACATGAAATTCAAAACACTTGCCCTCACTTTTGTGCTTGCACTAGGAGCACTCTTTGCAATTAGTCAACTCAACGCCCAACCAGCAAACTCAAAAATCGTTTTTGTTGATGCTGCTAGAGCATTAGCCTCTCACCCATCTGGTCGTGCTGTAACTGAAATCCAAGCACGCCAAGAACAAGAGAGCGCACCAATTGTTGAGCAAATCCAAGCACTACAGTTAAAGATGCAGCAAGGACAGCAGCTAACACCAACTGAAGAAGAAAATGCTGACATCCTTATCCGTACACTCAGAACCGTTCAACAGCGTTATGCCGAAGAGATTCTACAAGCATCTGAGCCAGCTGTTTTATCTGTTAATAGCTCAATCGCTAGCATTGCTGAGTCAAATGGCTACACAATGGTACTAGATGGCAACATTGCAGGACAAAGTGGTTTAGGTCTTGTTGTTTATGCACAAGAAGGTTTAGATATTACAGATCAAGTTATTGCCATGGTTCAAGCAGGCAACTAAAAAATACTTTAAGGAAATTTGAAAGCGACTGTCTCAGTCGCTTTTTTTATTGCCGTTTTTTTTATTAGGGTTTTTTGTAATGCTAGTTTCTTTATCGCTCACTAAAGTTGCACCTTCTAATAAATCAGGGCGTCGTTCTTTAGTGCGCTCAACAGCCATCTCTTTGCGCCAGGCATCTACTTTGCCATGATTACCACTTGTTAAAACTTCTGGCACAGTCATACCTTCAAAAGTTAAAGGACGAGTATATTCAGGATAATCCAACATACCTGAACTAAAAGAATCTTGCTGATGGCTTTCTTCACTGCCAATAACCTCAGTACGCAATCTAGCTGTCGCTTCAACTATGGTTAAGGCTGCAACCTCGCCACCCATGAGCACGTAATCACCGATGCTGACTTCTCTGGTCACAAGCTGTTCAACCCGAGCGTCAAAGCCTTCGTAGCGACCACAGATAAAACATAGATGGTCTTTGGTTGCTAGTTCTTCAGCCATAGCCTGCGTCAAAGGCTCACCAGCAGGAGAAAGTAAGATAATCTCATCTGGTTCGCCTAGGTCAGCTTTGACCGCTTCAATAGCCCTAGCAGCGACATCCACCCGAATAACCATACCTGCACCACCACCATAGGGGGTGTCGTCTACCTTGTTGTGTTTATTACCAGAGAAATCGCGAAGGTTATAAACATCAAAAGAGATAAGCTCTTTTTCAACTGCACGACCAAGTAAGCCCTCTTCGGTCCAAGGTGTTACGAGTTGTGGAAAAAGGGTACAGATACTATATTTCATAATCAAATTTTATTTTATTCTATCCCCCACCTTTTTAAAGGGGGCTAGGGGGAATTCTGCTTTTAACTAACAGCTATAAATCGAATAAACCTTCAGGAGGATCGACGATATAAACACCATCTTCTTTAAATGCAACATAGCCTGCACCTAAAGGCACCATATGGTCTTTTTCTTCGGTTGCAATAACTAACAGTTCTTGTCCGCTAGCATCAATCGCTTCTTTGACTTCACCAAAAGCTTCACCATTTAGAAAAACAGGACTACCAATCAGTTTATCTACATAAAAGCTATTTTCAACCTCTGGTAAATCTTCTTCTTTGGCATATAGCTTTTGGTTAATAATGGGTTTAGAGTAGTCTAAATGTTTGATACCCGCAATAAAAATAAGTAGATGTGGACCTTTTTGATTCACAAACTTGAGCTTACGCATGCCTAAAGAGGTTATAAACACATCTTCGATTTCAGCAATAATATTTGCTTCGGTTTCACCAACAGGATAAAAACGTAGACCACCTTTTAAACCAAAGGTACGTCCAAATTTACCTAAGTATATAAAGCCTTCTGGGGCTTCCTGATGGGTAGGAAGGTCATAGTTAGGTTTTAAGTTACGAGATTCGTCAGACGAGTCGTCATGAGACATAGTTGCACCTAGATGTAATTAAAGTAAGTTTAGTTGTAGGGTGTCGTATTAATATTCAACAGCGACATAAAACACAGGTATTAAAGTTTCAATTTAATACAAGAGTATAATTATACGTTTTCGCCGCTTTCAAAATCTTCTTCTGCTTCAGCAGGATCATTTGCATCTATAAGTTTAACTTCGATGCTTTCGCGCCCCTCGCTGGTAGCTCTGGCTAAGGTCCGTATGCTGTTAATGATACGTCCATTACGACCAATGATGCGTCCTGCATCTTCTTCTGAACAACGTATATGAATTATCGTCTGTCGTCCATCTCGCTTTGCAGTGACTTTGACTTTATCTGGTTCATTGACCAGATGCTGTGCAAGATAAGCAACCAAATCTAGTGGCACGCCATTAACTCCTCTAACTTGCTTGGTTAAACTAGTCTAGTTAAAATAGTCTAGATAATCCAGTTTAGATAAACCAATCAAGTAAAAACCCCTACAGGCTAATCATATCTTTTAGCTAAAAGATATGATTTTGTTGCAAAGGTAGTATTTGTATATGGATGTAGTATACACCAGAACTAGCGAATTGCCTAAATTTTAGAGCTTAAGACTAGTTTTGATAAAGTTGTAAATATCTAAATACAACTTATGTACAGCTATACTACGGTTTTTTAGTCGAGCAAGTATTACTCAGAGTATCTAATACAGTACCTAGAGATTAGCTTTGTGCTGCAGCAGCAGTACGTTCTCTGTAGTTCTTGCCACGTTTTACAATTGCTTTACCGACTGGAATTTCAAGTTGCTCGAGCAGCTTTAGCGCAGTTGACGTAGGCTGTGCACCTTGGCTTAACCAGTGTGTTGCACGCTCAGCGTCAATTACTAGAGGCTCAGCAGTTTTTTTACTTGGATCGTAGTGTCCAATTGACTCAATGTAGCCACCAGTTCTTTTTCTACGCTCATCTACTACTACTACGCGGTAGTGTGGGTTTTTCTTACTACCAATACGCATTAAACGAATTTTTACCATGTGGTCGTTCCTTTCAAAATCATATCCAAAACTTGGATTACTAAAGTAAGGCTAAGTGTAGCCTCTTTTTCTAAACAAAACAAAACAGATTGTCTCTAATTAGCACGATAACTCTATTAATTACTTGCTTTTTACTTTCTACGCTTCTTCTTTTTCTTTTTGGTGGCACTACGTTTTGGAAAGCCACCACCTGCACCAGCAGCTGCGGCTCCACCACCACCGCCACCCATCATTTGTTTCATCATTTTCTTCATTTGTTCGTATTGCTTCATGAGTTGGTTCACTTGCTGAACAGATGTACCTGAACCAGCAGCAATTCTTTTACGTCTACTTGCATTTAACAAAGCAGGCTTTTTGCGTTCTGCCTCTGTCATAGAAGACATAATCGCTTCAAAACGAGCAATTTGACTTTCATCAATTTCTGCATCTGCTGGAATCATGCGACTAGCACCAGGGATAAGCTTGATAATGTCGCTAAAAGAACCCATGCGCTTAATTTTTCGCATCTGGCTTAGAAGATCATTGAGGTTGAAGTCTTTAACATCCCCAAGTTCTTCTTCGTCTTCTTCAAGCATCTTGGCTTTCTCGATTAGGGTAAGTACATCACCCATACCCAAGATACGACCAGCAACACGGTCAGGATAGAAAGGCTCTAGGCCATCTATCTTTTCACTCATACCTGCAAAGTAGATTGGCTTGCCAGTTACGTGCTTAGCAGAAAGCGCAGCACCACCACGAGCATCACCATCTAGCTTGGTCATGATTAGACCAGTTACACCACCAACACGCTCATCGAAACTACGTGCTACAGGTAGCGATTGCTGTCCCGTCATAGCGTCAATAACAAGAATGTTCTCAGAAGGACGGAGAACTTCACGCAAGGTTGAAAGCTCATGCATAAGGTCTTCGTCTATTTGCAAACGGCCTGCAGTATCGACAATAACTAAATCGAAATCATTTTCAAGAAGGTAGTCATCTAAGCGAACTTTGATTTGCAAAGCTGCTTCGTTATCTTTAACCTCAAAGACTGGAATACCGATTTGCTCACCAAGTACACGCAACTGCTCACGAGCAGCAGGACGCTGAACATCAGCAGCAACAAGAAGTGGTTTACGACCTTGTTCTTTATAGTAGCGTGCTAGTTTGCCTGCAGTGGTTGTTTTACCAGCACCTTGCAAGCCCATAAGCATCCATATATTTCGATCTGGATTAAAGGTTGGAAGGACTTGCTCGCCACCAAGAAGCTCAATAAGCTCTTCGTGAACAATACCAATAACACGCTTGTCAGGATCAAGCGCCATGAGCGCTTCAGAACCAACAGCTTTTTCTTGGACACGTTCGGTAAAGGCTTTTGCAACTTCTAAGTTAACATCTGCCTCTAAAAGAGCAACGCGAATCTCACGTAGCGCAGCTGTTACATCTGCCTCTGTGAGTTTCCCACGACCTCTTAGACCGTCAAAAACGCCTTGTAATCTGTCACCTAAACTTTGAAACACAGTAGAAATTACCTCTTTAGTTGTCTTGATTCTTAGTACAGCTATTGCATACTAGATTAGACCGCTCTACAGGGTAGCGAAAAAGCTGACTTTGGTCAACGGCATATGCGCCCAAAAGCTCATGAAACCAAGGTTTATTAGGATTGTTAAATACTTTTATTAGACACTCTTTTTGATAGCCTAGTCACTGTTGCGAAAGAGTATAGTATAGATAATCTAATAGGCAATTTCTAAGACTGGTCAATCATCTTCACGCTATATTTTTAATCAACTATATCTAACTGATTTTTAGCTCTAGTACAGCGACAACTGATAATAACAGGGCATTTTTCTGAAGCTAAACTGCAAAAAGTTTATGGGTATAGAACGCTCAGATTAATTGAAACTAGCAACCCTTACATTTTCATTTAATGAACAGCATCGCAGCAAGCTGACGATGTATCGATGGGAAATCTTGTGACTTAGAGTCACATTGATTCTAAATACCTAATTCGAAGCAAGCGTCGAGGAATTCATCATCCTATAAAAGTTCATTATTAAAGCACTAGTTTGGCTAAGCACTTTGCCAATCAGTAGGATTAAACAGAAGCTTTTCTTTACCAAAATGTGAGATGTACAAATCCAAATCATCTTGATAAGTTTTGGTTACCAAACGCTTTAAGTTATTCGTATAAAGCGATTTAACATGAGGTAATTTACCCTGAGACTTAAGTACAAGTAAATCAAAAGCGCTTACCTTAGAAAAATCTTGCTTCATATCTAATGACTCAAATTGATCACTACCATGTTTGGTTAGTTCCCTTGCATCAATAAGCTTCAAACTGATTTTATCTCGAACTGTAGTAACACAGGTGCTGAACTTTTCAAGTGAAAAGTAGTCATCATATCTTTTATAGATAAGAAAGTCGCTCTGTTTTCTCCAATGAATGTTACTCTCTCGTATTTCTTTATCTTGTACCAACTCTACAAACTTTGAAAACGTTAAATCCTCAATACTTATTTTGCGTTGTAGTTCATTATGTAAGAGCCAAGCATCAATATCACGGTTAACAAGTTTATCTAAAAAGGCACTAGCTAGCCTTCTATAAGGACATCTTAGAACCACGAAAGTATAGTCTGCACATGCTATATCTGCCAACGATGCACTAAAGGTATGATTGTTACTATGTATCCAATTAAAGTCTTCTATGGATTCAATTAAACCATTTTGTAAGGCGAGTGAAACCCTCAAACTAGAACAGGCATTTTTAGGAATGAATGTATAAATTGCATTTGCTTGAAATAATCTTAGTGCATGACTCTTAGCAAAGTTGAACTCGCTATTTTGTGATAAAGAGTCATAGTTGTCTTTGGTATGTAGCAAAAACCTAGGTTCCATATGACCTAAAAGATATAACACTTGACTAAAAAATACAAAAAAATCCGTTAGTCTATTGTTAACTAACGGATTCTAAAATTTAATTACGATACAAATGTTATGGTGTTTCCGCACCATCCAACGCCCACTGAGCAAAGGCATCTATAAAGTTAAAACTAATATCATCAGTTTCAGAGCTTAGCAAAAAGCGTACAAAATCTTCAATATCTGTAGCACTAGTCTGTTCAAACAATTCACCACCGTCTAAACCTTCAAAACGTCCAAACTCAACAACTGGGAGTGCATCTTTTGCAATGTCTGCATGGGTTACAAGTTCGCCTTGTAAGCTTGCAAATAGTCTTTCGTCAGCATCGTCGCTACCTAAAGCACTTTCGTCGTAGAGCGCTAAGCTATCTACTAAATCAACCATGACTATGCCACGACTAATTAACTGTCTTAAAAGTGACGGGCTACCACTTAAGCTTACTTCTAGTGTCGTGGTTGCTTCACGACCATCTGTCGTTGCTGCACGTAAGCTAATAGTATAATCACCGTCTGCAACTATTGTTGGAATATCGACAGGAACATCTTTTATTAGGAATGCTACTGCGTCTCTAGGAATGCTTACATTTTGTTCATTCAAACTGTTTTCGATGGCATTGCCATTGGCAGCTAGTAACTCTGTAGTTACTGTGACTGCGGTTGGTAATTCTATACCCTCGGTAAAGAGTTCAAAGTTTAGGTTAAGTCGGTCACCTGGACTGAAAGTTGCCGCTGGATTAGAAATACCAGCTAGGCTTAAGGCTACGCCTTCTGTAATAGTTATTGGTGCTGGTGGCGCAGTAAGTGCCATCAAGCGAGAATTTGCAAAACCTATAAATCCTGTATCGCTTGCATCTTCAACATATGCAGCAAACTGTTCGATAGCATCATCTTTTTTACCTTCAGCTTCATATAAACTTGCTAGTGCAAAGTGGATGCTTGGCTCATTTGGGAAAAGGTCTAGTGCGTTTACTAAATCCTTGACTGCTTCGTCATCGATTTCTGGATCAATTAGAATTGCATTTCTATAAGATTCCATAGCGTCGTCTAGGCGACCTGTTACAACTTGTGCTAAACCAAGATTAAACCATGCTATATTTTGTCCAGCGTCTATATCTATTGCAGCTATGGAAGCAGCTTCGCTATCTTCCAAAAAGCCAATTAGGTAGTAAGCCCAACCTAAGTTAGTCCAGTAGAGGGAGCTATCTGGCGCTAGGTCTGTAGCTATTGCTAGGACTTCTGCTGCGTCTTGAGCGTCGTCTTTATCGAAGGCAATAAAGCTTAGGCGCTCAAAGGAATAGAGCATAGAAGGTGAAACACGACTAAGGTTTTTTAGTGCAACTCTTTCGATGTCTGTTTCGCCAATGGCTTGTGCGCTGAAAGCAGCTGCGATTAAGGATGATGCTATACCTGTTTCGCTTAAGGCCGTAAGTTCGCTTGTGTCTTCTGTTAACCCTCTACCAACACGGTAGGCAACATTGGCAGTTTTTCCGTAAGGGAATTCGGCTGCTGCAGTTTTGAATGCTTCGGTTGCTGCTGCTTCATCGTTCATTTCATCACTGATTGAGCCATACCAAAGTTGGGCAGAAGCTAAGCCAGTTTCAGTGTACATATCGCTAAAGTAATCAAGCGTTAGTTCTCTATCGATATTTAGAAGCATTGCTAAAGCAGCCATGCGGATAGGGTCACTACCTGCGTCGCCAGCTACTACAGCTTCTAAATCATCTTTTAGGACGCCCCAGCTTTCTTCTGCATCGTCTTGTTCAAGGAGTGTGCTTAGACCTTCGGTTAGGTCAAAAGCGATGCCTGAAGTAAGCAAGCCAAGTATGCTGATGTAATCCCCATAGCTCGAGCTCAAATCTATAACCTTTGACTGAGTTGCTAGTTCTAATCCAGCTTCGTACCTCAAAATGCTCAATACAGTATCAACAAGTTCCTGCGGTGCAGTTTCTGGCGCAGTTATGGTGTAGCGCTTAGCACCAGTTTCGCTCGATAAAAACAGCTCTAAATTCAGCGTTTCTGGTGTATTGACAATCGTACCTGAAACAGCAACATTCACACCTAAACTTTCACGCACCATCGAAATGCCATCAAAATTCGCTGCTAACCTAACTGGGTCATTACCAGCTGAGCCTGAGCCCATCAAAACTAGCGGGCTTAAAAAACCACCTTCTATAACTAAAGGTGGAATAAGCGAAAGCGATGCCAAAGGCTCAACAACTTGCAGATCCTCACCAGCTTGGCTTGCCTCCATAAGTGCTTCACTCAAGCGCTCTGAAACTGCGATACCTACAATGCTATCGCTTGCAAATGGGTACACAGCAACTGAAGTTGCATCTGTTTTTTGTGCCATTGCAAAAGGTGCAAGTACCATAAGGCTTAATAAAAGAAAACCGTATATTTTTTTCCTAGTATTCATCATGGGGTTCATAAGACTCCTGTCTTTATATACAAGCTTGTTTAAATACTGTTTTATTCATTAAAACGTTCAAACTACATCAGATACTATTTTTATGATAAAGCATTGATTTATGATAAAGCATTGAGTAGTGCATAGAGCGTTAAGTGTTTTATTTTTAAATTAGGCTATTCAGTAATATACAAGCAAAGCACAAGCAAGATATGGTGCTAGCTTGTGCTTTTACATACTTAGTTTATCCATGATTGTTATGAACAAATCATTACTGATGTGTCTAAAGTTTAGTGGATGATGCAACTTCTAGTAATGTTCTTTTACATTACATATAGGACACATCTTGCGGTTTTTGCGCTTTGCTTAAAAACACGCTGCACCTAATCATCAACTTTTACTTTAGGGTTCACCATATTTTTATGCGTGCTTTTCAAACCAACCGACCATTGAGTCTAAACGTTTAATGCGTCTATCAGGTCTACCTGAACGAGAAAGTTCGTGTCCTTCGCCAGGGAAACGTATAAATTCGCAATCAGCTTTGTTCAAGACTTTCATAGCTGTAAATAACTGCTCTGCTTGCTCCATAGGGCAACGGTAGTCCTGCTCTGAATGGATAATGAGTAGCGGTGTTTCGATGTTCTGAACATATTTCATCGGGCTTTGGTTCCAGAGTTTTTGGGTATCGTCCCACATATTGCCACCTTGTTGTATCGGTGAAAAGTTAAAGCCAATATCTGATGTACCAAAAAAGCTCACAAAGTTAGAAATAGAACGCTGCGTAACTGCTGAACGGAAGGTTTTGAGCCATTCCTTTTGACCAATTAGCCAGTTCGTCATAAAGCCACCATAGCTACCACCCGTTAAGTGAACAGGTGCTTTAGGGCGTTTTAGTTGCTTTTGAGCATCAGTCAGAATTGCCATGACATCGCTAGCATCATCTTGACCGTAGGCACCTAATATATGTGTACGGAAATCTTCGCCGTAGCTACTGCCACCACGTGGATTACCAAAAACGACGGTATAGCCTTTTGCAGCGAGTAGGTGAAACTCAAAATAGAAGCCATAGCCATAGTTGGTGTGTGGTCCACCGTGAACTTGGACAACCAGTGCTTTATCCTTACGGGTTTGACCTGCAGTTGCTGGTGACATAGTCCAGTAAGGGATGCTTGCTGAACCTTTTTTAGCCTTAACGCTATATTCCTGACTTTGAATGCCTAAACCATAGCGTTGTACAAACTTTTGGTTGACTTTAGTAAGTTGTTTTTCTTTATCAGCTACTAGGCTATATAGCTCACCTGGATTGTGAGGTGTTTCAGCGATAAAACTAAATTGACCATTTGCGTGGGCGTAGCTTATAACCGCTCTATCAACAGGTGCATCTGCTGGATGAACGCTACTTACAGATTTTGTAGCAACATCTAAAACTGAAATGCAACTACGACCCTTTTGATTATTTATAAAATAAATGCCTTGACTGTCTTCTTGCCAGATTAGTGGGTTTGGTTGCTTGCCAATTCGGCTATCACCACCACAGCTTTGACCTACATCAATATCTTTAGTAACACAAACTGGCACGTTTGTTTTACTAGCTTTTGTTGAACATAACCACATGCTTGGTGTGCTGGCAAAACCGCTGCCATTGGCAGAAGCTACAAAG
>CALHRJ010000161.1 GCA_938038395.1 uncultured Deinococcales bacterium
GAACGACCTCCCCCACTTCGGCTTCTTCTTCCTTCACTCATAGTGCTTCTCCATCAAAAATATCATTTAAGCAGCAGCCCTCTTAGTGGCAATCAAAGCTTTAGCTGTTTCTACGGCAACCGCAGCATCACGACAATAGGCGTCTGCGCCGATGGCATCAGCAAATTCTTCATTCAATGGTGCGCCACCAACAAGTACGATAAAGTCATCACGCAAACCACGTTCTTTAAGTTCATCAATAACAACCTTCATGTATGGCATGGTGGTTGTTAGCAAGGCAGACATGCCTAAGATATTTGGTTTATGTTCTTCCAGCGCAGCTAGATAATCTTCGACAGGATTATTGATGCCTAAATCAACAACTTCAAAACCGCCACCTTCCATCATCATGGCTACAAGGTTTTTACCAATATCGTGAATGTCACCTTTAACGGTGCCAATGACCATTTTACCAATAGGCTCTACACCTGAAGCTGACAGGATTGGTTTGAGCAGTTCCATACCAGCTTTCATAGCGTTGGCTGACATCAAAACTTCTGGAACAAAGAGAATGCCATCACGGAAATCAATACCAACAATCGTCATGCCTGCAACCAGTGCTTCATTGAGCACTTTTTCAGCAGACCAGCCTCTATCTAAAAGAATCTGAGTGCCTTCGGCAATTTCTTCTTTTAGACCGTCGTAAAGGTCATCGTGCATTTGTAAAACTAAGTCTTCGTCGTTCAGGGTCTTTAAATCGAGTTCGGCATCCATGGATGTTCTCCTATCAAATTTTGAGTCTTTAGTGGACTCAGTCTAGCAAAAAAATGGTCTTGTGGAAATGTTATTTTGTTCACTTTTTAGGTGACCAATTTCATATCTTCAGATTTCAGTATTACCTCGTCTAGCCCTTGTACCTCTACGCCCTCGCCTACCACCAGCTTGACCATCATCTCCACCAGCTGAGGTTGCTTGAGCACGTTCAAGTAAGTTTGGTAAGCCTAGTTTAGCTTCCATTTTTTCAAAGCGAATTGTTTTGTTCGGAATAGCTAGCGCATCGACAAAATACTCTTGGAATTTTGGTTCTACGGCAGTCTCTATCTTTTCGACTTCACGCACTAGGGTTGCGATTTTGGCTCGAGCCTTCCTACTCAGCAACGCCTGAAGCGCACCATCGCCCGCAGCATTACCAACACCAACAACCTTATCTAAATCACAATCTGGAATAAGCCCCAGAATCATGGCGTATTTAACATCAATATGGCTACCAAAAGCACCAGCTAAGGCAATTCTGTCAATGTCTTTTACTCCAAGGAGGTCAGTAAGCAATTTGACCCCTGCATAAAGCGCAGCTTTTGCCATTTGTACCGCACGCACATCGCCTTGGGTTATTGCAATTTCAACTGAGTCAGTAGCTGCATCGCCAAATTGAAGAACATAATCATAGGTTCTTCCGTTTAAGACAATTCTTGGATGCTCTTTGACTTCAATCTGACCATCAGAATTAATGACTTCGGCTAAGAACATCTCTGCAATAGCTTCGATGATACCTGAGCCACAAATGCCAGTTACTTTGAGGTCTTTAGTTACTTCGGCAAATCCTTTGTCGTTTGACCAAAGGTCGCAGCCTATGACTTTGAATTTAGGTTCTAAAGTAGCTTTATCTATCCGCACACGCTCAATTGCGCCTGGCGCAGCTCGTTGACCACTACTTATTTGTGCGCCTTCTAGGGCGGGGCCCGTTGGACTACTACAAGCAGCCATACGTTCACTATTACCCAACACAATTTCTGCATTTGTACCAATATCAACCAGCAATGTCATTGCATCACCAGATTCAGGCGACTCTGACAAAACCACACCAGCCGTATCTGCACCAACATGTCCAGCGATACAAGGTAAAAAATAAGCCTTTGCACCTTTTGCCAAACGCAGTTCTAAATCAGTTGCACGAACCGTCAGAGCTTCTTCAATAGCTAATGCAAATGGCGCACCACCCAATTCAATTGGATTAATACCTAAAAGGAGGTGATGCATGACTGGATTTGCGACAAAGGTAATATCAACTATAGATTCAATGTCAATATGCGCCTCTTGCGATACTTCAATCGCAAGTTGATTGATAGCTTCTCTAACCACAACCGTCATTTCCTGCCAATTATCAGGATTCATCATCACATAAGAAACACGACTCATGAGGTCTTCCCCAAATCGAATTTGAGGATTCATGATGCCAGCCGAAGCAAGTACTTTCCCACTCGTCAGTTCTGTTAAGTGTGCAGCAATTGTCGTTGAACCAACATCTACTGCCATGCCATAAACAGAAGTCTGAATATCAGGCCAAACAGCAACAATCTCTCTACTATCATAAACTGCTACAGTTACTTTCCATTCACCATCACGCAGTGCTTTTTGTAAGGTCGTAAGAATATGTAAATCTGCTTCTACAGTTTCTACATTCCACTGTTCTTTCAACGCTTGTTTTAAACGCACAAAGTCACTTGATGGCTTGTGCATGTCTGCTTCTTCAACTTCAATAAAGTAGAGGCGCACAATTGGGTCAACTTCAATATTTTTATTGCTAATTTCTTTACGAACAACTTGTTTGTGAACTTGACTTTCAGGTGGCACATCAATAACAATGTCACCCAATAATTTACAGTGACAGCTCAAACGGCGGTCAGCTTTTAAACCACGTTTTTCGTCATACCGTTTTTCAGGTTCTGTAATCGGTTCAAGGTTTTCAGCTCTGGATTCAACACCAAATTTGGCGAAGTCACCTTCACTGACAACCACTTGGCAACGACCGCAAATACCTCGCCCACCGCAGACAGAATCAACATCCACACCTAACGAACGTGCTGCTTCTAACAGTGGTGTACCAGCTTTGAAATTGCCTCGTTTACCAGAGGGTGTAAAAACAACTAAATGCTCAGAATTTGTTTCTGTAACTTCGCCCATAATTAGCCTTAAGTAGTCAGATAACTAGCTTGCTTCGCCAGTACGTGCAGAACGACCGCCACGTCGACCGCCACGACGACCCGTAGATTCAGTTTCGCCCTCAGCCTTAACACGATATTTTTGAATCCAAGCGCTACATTGCTCATCGTGACCCATCATCACATCAGCGCCCATAACAGCTTGCATAACTTCTTCGTGTAGTGGA
>CALHRJ010000162.1 GCA_938038395.1 uncultured Deinococcales bacterium
CGTTGTATCATCAGTAATAATCCAACTAAAGCTACTTGAGACTGATACTGTTCCATCACTAACAGTTACTGTGACATTGTTTGTACCAACACTTGTTGGACTACCAGACATAATACCTGTTGCTGGTGAAATTGATACACCAGCAGGTAAACCAGTAGCACTGAAGCTCAAAGTATCATTATCAGCATCTTGTGCCAATACAGGCACACTTACTGAAGTGCTTTGTACACTACTTTGTGCAGCAATTGTTGTGATCGTTGGTGCAACGTTGCCCACAGGCGGCGATACTGCATCGGTAGTCAATCTACAATCATCTAGCGAAGCTTCGTCTTCCGTGTAAAGTGTGACTGCAACATTGGCTGCATTTGCTGGCGCTGTAAGCGAAATGCTAATTAGATTATAGGTTGAACCTGTGATTTCCTCTACTTGACTTACGCCTGTAGACGCAAAAGTACTTGTTGTAAAACTCAATTGCATCGATGACCACGCAGTTGCTAAATCACGTTTTGCTTGACAACTAAAGGTATAGGTACTGTCAGGTTCAGCAACTGCTTCTTGAAACAGGCAAGTAGTTCCCTGAATATTGAGTGCATTGTTGCCTTCTACAGTGCTGCTGATAATGCTGCTTTTGTTACCACCACATGCTGTCCAAGCTGTTAGGTCTGATTCAAATCCGCCATTCGTCAAGATATTTTCTGCAGTAGGTGGTGGCGGCGGAGGTGGTGGAGGTGGCGGTAATCCATCATCAACAGTCAAACTACAACTGTCGAGAATCATGTCACCGTCATAGGTGTACAAACTCACCAAAACATTTGTTGAACCTGCTGGTGCTATTACAGTCACTGTATTTGTATCAAAAACACTGTTATCGACTGCAGCACTTTCATAGGTTAGCAAGGCACCACTACTATCGCCAAAAAACATACCTAGCTCACTGTAGCCACTATTGATATTTTTAGCACTACAACTAAAGGTATATGAGGTTAATTCACTTACAGCAACAACCTGCTCTATACAAACCTCACCACCAGCAAGGCTTAGTTCATTTTGTGCATTGACTGATGCTACGCCATTACCACAGCTACCATTCGCCCAAGCGTCTAAGTCATTAGTAAAATCACCATTTATTAACAAGTTATCGTCTGTAGGTGGAGGCGGTGGAGGTGGTGTTGTTCCCTCTGGACAACGCTGGGCTGTAGTTACATCACCTTTTAACAATAAATCACTAAGCATAAAGCTCAGACCATATGTGTCATTTGCAGGTGGACAAAAATCTTCAACTGTTCCACCAAATTCAACATATTCAATCCAAAACACAGCTTTGTTCTGAGCAATAAAGGTATCTTGATAAAACTGGCATTCACTCAGGCTCGAGCTGCCCGGATAAGGTGTACGTGTACAAGACTCATTTAGCGCCCAGTCATAGTAATCAACCAAGTCAGCAGCTTGCTCTACATCACTCTTTAGACCAACAGATAAACCACGATCATGTGCAATTTGCGCAATATAGATATTGTAATCAAGCTGGTCTTGATAGCTGATTTCAAATTCACGTGGTTGACCATTATTTATGTTGATAAATGGATTCCAAATATCTAGGTTGTCTGGCTCAATAGCATCGCAACCACGAGCAGCAGCCTCAGTAAAGCGTGCCTCCATAATTTCACGAAGCTTATAGCCATCAGCAGGATTATCTAGCTTTTCTGGTGGACGAATATCTAACCAACGCTCACCATCCCAATTATCGTAGTTACCTAAAATCACACTATCAGGAAATTCTCCAGCATCATCTCGCCAAACTTCCCAAGCACCTACATTGACATAGCAAATTACTTTGATGCCTTTATTCTTTAGAAAAGTAATATTCTCTGGTTCATTATCAAAAACATCTATACTATAGATTTTAATATCATCATCAAATGTATCACTTTGACTGATTGGCCAACCAATTTGGTAATGCCAAGCTTCACCAACGGTTGGTTGCCAATATTCAGTTGCCTGTGGCAGTAAATCTACGGTCTGGATTTTCCTACCAAAGTATTCTCCAGCGTCTTCTGTCTTTGGAGTAATATGTGGCAGGTCTTTTTGTTTAGCTTGTGGGTTAGGTTCTAATTGTTTAGATTCTAGTGGCTTAGGTTCTACAGTAGAACATCCAACAAGACCTAAAATGATTAGGGCTATTGCTAAAAGACTATAAGCAACAAAATGGCGCGACTTCATAACGTATTCTCTCCAAGTGCAAGACATCTGTTAAAAATAAATACCAAGGTATCGATAGAACATCACATGTTTTAAAATCACATTGGTGTAAAATGGTCATTTATTACAAGTTTCTATCTCGTCCAATACCCTGTCAGTTCATTATTCAAAGACAATCAGTTTTTTGCATTGTGCATAGCAAAAAACTACCAATTGCCTAATCCTTTGAACTGTAGTCTCAACTTTAACTAGACGGTTAATTTTTAGATTATTTTGTTCTTATCAATATAAGAAACTAATAACTTGCATCGGGACTCTAACAAACCAGCACTACAA